>DOKV01000121.1 GCA_003510765.1 Clostridiaceae bacterium
CTGATGATTTTTGTCACCCTCCTCATCATGGCCATCTTGGGAGGGTCCTTGTGGCTCTTTAAGATTCCACTGTTTAGACTAGACAGCATTGGATTTTTGATGTATCTCAATATGGCGGTCATGGGGTTGGCGCTCCTATTTGCCCTTTGGGGGCCAAAAGTGAAGCCGGGGTATTATACTGTGGTGCCCGGATTGGTTCTCCTCTTGACCTTTGGAAGCTTGTTTTTTAACAGCGGCATCTTTCAAAGTGAAGCTCGCTACAACCTCATTGGAGGGGTGGAAGTGGAAGATTTTAATGAGGACATGAAAGTGGTGGATGTGGAAAAACTCCGGATCTTAGATCGTGAAGATGCGGTGCGCCATGGAGAAAACCGCTTGGGTAGTGAGAGTGGACTAGGTTCCCAGTATGAGCTGGTGGGACAAAACTTTACCTTGCAGATTATAGATGGAGAGCTCTACTGGTCGGCACCTTTGGCCCATCGAGGACTCTTTAGATGGATGAAGAATAGGCAAGGGACCCCAGGGTATATTAAGGTCAATGCCACCACCAGAGAAACAGAGCTGGTCTTGGGACACACCATCAAATACACAGAAAGCGCTTTCTTTGGGGACAACATTCGGCGCTATGTGTATTTGAATCACTCCATGACTGCAAGATATACGGATTTTTCTTTCCAATTGGACTTAGCAGGGCATCCTTATTATGCCATCACCCTCTTTGAAGGGGATCATGGGGTCTATGGCAAAGAAGTACAAGGCCTCTTGACGGTGGATGCCACCACGGGAGAGATGACCTACTATGAAGAAGGGGAAGCCTATCCTGAATGGGTAGACAGGGTCTATCCTGAGTCCTTCTTCCAGCAGCGTGTGGCGTGGTGGGGACGCTATGTAAATGGATGGTTTAATCCCTCCAACGAAGGACAGCTAAGGCCTTCCACGGGTACCAACGTCATCTACAACGATGGCAATGCCTATTTTTATACGGGCATCACCTCCTGGGGTGGGGATGAATCCACCACAGGGTTCATGCTCATGAACAGTAAAACTGGTGCCTCCACGTATTATCAAGTGTCAGGAGCTACAGAAGAAAAAGCCATGGGTATTGCAGAAGGTCGTGTGCAAAATGCAGGCTATATAGCTACTTTCCCAGTACTCATTAGTGTAGGGGGACATCCTACCTATTTCATGACTCTAAAGGATCAAAATGGTCACATTGCAGAATATGCCTTTGTCAATGTGGAAGACTATATGAAAAGTGGGGTCTCAAGAAGCATTGAGACAGCCCAAGCAGAGTATATGGTGGAGATGGGACTTCGACAAGATACAGGGTTTATTTTGGAAGAAGGCACCCTGGAAGAGGCGCAAGGAGTGGTCAAGCGGATCAATCAGATCACCTTGGCAGGGGATACCTATTTCTATTTCAATCTAGAAGGGTCTGAGACCATTTATAGGATGGCCTTTATCAATCATCCCTTGGCGGTGCTGACCAAAGAAGGGGATCAGGTATCTTTCAAGTATCTCCCTGGAGAACTGCAAGAGGTGCGTACCTTTCTAAATCACACCTTCCAAGAATCCCCTTAATCTAGACCAAGGGGAAAGAAAACTTTGCGGGTAGCAAAAGAGAAAAAGAGAAAAAAAATGCATAAAGAAAAGCGATCCTTGGCCCTTCCTCATGGAGGAGGCCATGGATCGCTTTTTTCCTAGCGAACGCTTCAAAGGGAAGCTTAGGAGGTGAATTTCTTGGTTTGTTTTTTGCCCAAGTAATAGGTCCCAAGGGCGAAAAGGATCATGTACACCAAGATGAGAAAAGCTGCATACATGAAAAACCATTCTGGAAGGATCTTGATCACCGGGTCAATGCGCGGGTCAAAGATCCAGTAGTCATTGGAAAAAGCCAGTTCATGGAAAACCACAAAGGCTCTGGAAAAGTCAAGGAGAAAGGGTATGGAAAGGAGTACGGGAAGAATAAAGGTCAAAGCAGCGGCCCCTTTTAGGTACCCAAGGGTCTTCCTTTTTTTGTTTCTAAAATAGAAGAACAAGGACAACAGGAAGGTTACTAGAAAGAGCCCATAAACCAGATCAAAGATTACCTTCACTTCGTAAAAATGGAATGCTCCTTGAGGAGACATGGGCAGTTCATGGAGCACCAGATCCCCACGATAAAAGGGATTTAGATAATCGATGAGCAGATCATAGTTTTTCCTAATCATGGCTCCGGAATAGGCTTCGTTGAAGGATTGAATCTTTGGGATGAAGCGATAATACAGAACCCTTGTGTGAAGTCCTAAGATCACAGAACCTGTGAGAATGGCCAGGGCATGGAGGAGTGCATAAGAGGCTATAGATAATTTCTGTTTCATTGTTTCAAGACCCATGCCTTGGGCATGGGGTCTCTTCACCTTCTTTCTTAAGGAGTATTGGAACTTTTGCGAGGATCCTAGACATGGAGGATCCTCGCAATCCCTTAGGATCCATGATATCATGATTTTATGTGCTTCAAAAGAAGGCAAAAACAAAAGAAAATGAGAGATTTTTTGAGATAAGAGAAGAAGAATGCCTCTAAAGAAGGATTTTATGGACTATTTAAGAGATTGTGCCTAAAATAGTGTTTGAAATCGGCACTAAATAAATTATAATTAGTAGTAGATGTTAGCACTCATACACGGTGAGTGCTAATAAAAGGAACTATGAGGAGGAATGTCAAATGATTAAACCATTAGGTGACAGAGTCGTTTTAAGAAGACTAGAAGCTGAGGAAACCACCAAATCCGGAATCGTACTCACAGGGGCAAGCAAAGAAAAGCCTCAAGAAGCTGAAGTCATCGCCGTAGGCCCAGGAGGCTATGTGGACGGAAATAAAGTAGAGATGGAAGTCAAAGTCGGTGACAAAGTACTCTTTTCCAAGTATGCTGGCACAGAAGTGAAGCATCAAGGTGAAGAGGTCATTGTGGTAAGACAAAATGACATACTAGCTATTGTAGAGTAGGAGGAGAGAAAAGATTATGGCGAAGACAATTATATATGGAGAAGAAGCAAGAAGAGCAATGCAAAAGGGTGTGGACATCCTTGCAGATACCGTGAAGGTGACTTTAGGGCCTAAGGGCAGAAACGTTGTGCTGGAAAAGAAGTTTGGCGCACCGCTGATCACCAATGACGGCGTCACCATTGCTAGAGAAATTGAACTAGAGGATGCCTATGAAAACATGGGGGCACAACTGGTGAAGGAAGTATCTACCAAAACCAATGATGTGGCAGGAGACGGTACCACCACAGCCACAGTACTGGCCCAGTCCATGATCAAAGAAGGCTTAAAGAATGTCACGGCAGGCGCAAACCCCATGTTCATTCGTCAAGGGATGAAGATGGCTGTAGATAAGGCTGTGGAAGCCATAAAGGAGCAAAGCATCGCCATCCGAGGCAAGGAAGACATTGCCAGAGTGGCTGCGGTTTCTGCCCAGGATGAAGAAGTAGGACAGCTGATTTCTGATGCCATGGAAAAAGTGGGTACTGAAGGGGTTATCACTGTGGAAGAATCCAAAACCTTTGGCACAGAGCTTGAAGTGGTAGAGGGGATGCAGTTTGATCGAGGTTATGTATCTGCTTATATGGCCACCAACACAGAGAAGATGGAAGCATTATTAGATGATCCTTATATTCTCATCACCGATAAGAAGATCAACACCATCCAAGAGATTTTACCTGTACTAGAGCAAGTGGTTCAAACAGGGAAGAAACTGGTGCTCATCGCCGATGACATCGAAAGTGAAGTCATTGCCACACTGGTGGTGAATAAGCTAAGGGGAACCTTTGTTTGTGTAGCTGTAAAGGCACCAGGCTTTGGGGACAGAAGAAAAGAAATGCTTCAAGATATTGCCATCTTAACGGGTGGAGAAGTGATTTCTGAAGAGCTTGGTAGAGAGCTTAAGGACGCCACCATCGATATGCTTGGAAGCGCAGACACTGTGCGTATCAATAAGGACCAGACGGTGATTGTCAGCGGTAGAGGATCTAAGGAAGAAATCGACAACCGTGTGGGTGTCATCAAAGCACAAATTGAAGAAACCACATCAGAGTTTGACAAAGAAAAACTTTCTGAAAGACTGGCCAAGCTTGCAGGGGGCGTAGCCGTCATTAAGGTGGGCGCAGCTTCTGAAACAGAGCTCAAAGACAAGAAGCTGAGAATGGAAGATGCCCTAGCAGCCACCAAAGCTGCGGTGGAAGAAGGCATCGTTCCTGGTGGTGGAACAGCTTACATCAACGTCATGGATGCGGTGGCTTCCTTGACCAGTGAGGATTCTGACATCCTTGTGGGCATCAACATCGTCAAGAGAGCCTTGGAAGAGCCACTAAGACAAATCGCCTTCAATGGTGGTGTCGAAGGTTCTGTGGTCATTGAAAAAGTACGAAACAGCGACAAGGGCATAGGCTTTAACATCTTGACTGAAGAACTGGTGGATATGGTGAAAGTGGGTATCGTAGATCCTACCAAGGTCACCAGATCTGCCCTACAAAATGCAGCCTCCGTTGCCGCCATCTTCTTAACCACAGAAGCTGCGGTGGTGGACATCAAAGAAGATACACCCAGCATGCCAAGTCCTGACATGGGCGGTATGTATTAAATATAAATTTAATATATTAAATAAAAAAGCGATGCGAAAGCATCGTTTTTTTATGAAGTGAAATGTAAAGAAGACCAAACTTTTTGTAAGGTATACTTGACTTAATGTAAAGTTAACTATACAATAGAGCCAAGAAGGGAAGAAGATTCCCATTGTAAAGGAGGAGACCCCATGGCCATGGAAAACAACATCCGGCTTTTTCGGGCAAAGCTGGGCTTCACCCAAGAAGACTTGGCAAAGAAAATAGCCGTCACTAGGCAAACCATCATTGCCTTGGAAAAGGGCAGCTATACCCCTTCTTTGGAACTGGCCTTTAAGCTGGCAAATCTCTTTGAGGTACCCATTGAAGAAATTTTTTATCGAACGGAGGAAACCCCATGAAAAAAACCATTCAAGCCAATGTCCTGTCTATCTTACTGGCCTGCAGCCTCTATGGGGTCTATTTGGCCCGGGATGCTTTCATGGTGGCCCATGAAGAAGGGCGCTTAGAGGCCACCCATCTTCTTGTACAGATGCTCACCGTAGGGATCACTTTCCTTATTTTAGGCATCCTCATTTTCACAAATTTTAAGGATAAGAACTATAAGCATGTGAAGGAATTTTTAAGTGATGATCTGTCTCTTCGAGAAGAAGATGAGCGAGAGGCAAAGATGATTTTAGACATCTCTCGAAAGCAGTATGTGTTCTTATCCAGTGGGATTTTAGTGGGGGTGATCCTCATCCCTGTTTTTGTCTCTGGTCGAGCTGTGTCTCTTCATGCGGTGGTCCTCACCTTGGTCCTCACCTGGATTCTAGATACTTCCTTATTTCTTTTCCGGTATGTGCGGGCTTATAGACAGTAACCATTGACTACTCAAAAATATTATAGTAAAATAAATTTAAGTAAAATATTTTTGAGTGTGAGGTGAATGATGAAACAAGTGATGGATGTATTTCTTCAGAAATTTGGACTAACCCGCTATGATGTTCATAAGCGCACAGGCATTTCCCAGCAAACCTTATCCAGTGCCAACAAAAAAGATCCAGAAGCCTATTCGGTGAAAGTGCTTACAGCATTGTCCCATGCCACAGGGGTTTCCCCAGGGGCTGTATTAGACACACTCCTGGCCCTAAAGGATGAAGAGGCGCTGTTCCTTGTGCGAAACTGGGAGGAGCTCACCCTGGCGGTGAAGGAACGAAAGCCCATGTTTCTGGTGGAAGGAGAGTTTACGGAAGTCTTAAAAGAAGTGAAGAGAAGTCAGCTCTCGGACACCGCTCGGCTAGGTACAGAACTTGGGTCAGGAGGAAGCGTTGGGATCATCGAGGCGCTCTATTACTTTTTGTACAATCACTTTGGCGGGAAAGACCCCAAGAAAGAGAAGGTAAAAGACAACATTTCCAGTGCCTACCATATCATCTTGATGGATGAACATCGGGTAAAACTAAAACTAAGATCCTTAGATTATTAGGAAGGTGGGGCCTTCCTTTTTTCTTTTCTCCAACTATTTCTGGGGTGGCTGCATAAACTTTATCAAGGAGTCCATAATGC
>DOKV01000152.1 GCA_003510765.1 Clostridiaceae bacterium
GAAGCCATTGAAAAGACCAAGAAGGAAGTGAAACTTCTGGTGACTTTTGATACCATGGAATACCTCATGAAGGGTGGAAGAATACCGAAATCTGTAGGGGCCATTGGCGGATTCCTTGGGATTAAGCCATTGATTTCCTTAAAAGATGGAAAACTTGAAATGGTAGACAAAGCAAGGGGCAGTAAGAAAGCCTTGAAGTCTTTGCTGGCTTTCATCGATGAGACACCAGTGAAGGAAGGTACCAAGGCTGTGGTCATCAATTCATTAGATAGTGAAACCAACCGTTCGGTGATTCGTCATCTCAAGGAAAAAGGTGTTGGCGTCTATGAAATCACCGTAGGATGCGTTCTAGGCGTCCATGCTGGACCCAAACTTGTGGGGATTTTCCTTCATAGTGCATAAAAATTTTAAAGAGAGTGCCAAGGGCGCTCTCTTTTTTAGGGTTATTCTCATTATAACCAATTAGATTGAATGCAATCTATTTACAAAATACCGTAATGGAGTATAATAGAAGCACAAGTACTTTAAAAAGAGCCGGAACTAGTTTATGATAAAAGTCGATACAATTTTTTGGAGGTACCTATGACACACGTTTATGAAACCATTATTTTAGGAGGCGGTCCTGCAGGACTTTCCGCAGGTCTTTATGCTGGGCGAGGAAAGCTGGATACGCTACTCATTGAGAAAGCCAGCTATGGTGGGCAAGTGGCCACCACCTATGAAGTGGACAATTATCCTGGAACGGATTTGGGCATTACTGGCCCAGAGCTTTCAGAAAAGATGAGAAAGCAAGCAGCTGCTTTTGGTACACACTTCATCAAGGAAGACATCGTGGAAGTGGATTTTAGTGAGAAAGTCAAGAAAATCATCACCACCAAGGGAACATACTTGGGTAAGACGGTGATCATTGCCACTGGGGCACAACCAAAAATGGTTGGGTTTCAAGGGGAGCTGGAGCTTCGAGGAAGAGGGGTATCCTACTGCGCCACTTGTGATGCAGACTTTTATACAGATCTTCCAGTAGCGGTCATCGGCGGTGGAGACTCGGCCATTCAAGAAGCCCTCTATTTAACAAAATTTGCATCAAAGGTGACCATCATCCATAGGAGACAAGGCTTTAGGGCTGCGCAGTATTTGGTGGATAAAGCCAAGAACCACGAGAAGATTGACTTCCTTTTAGATACCGTGGTGGAAGAAGCCACGGAAGTTAAGGGGCTTTTAACAGGCCTTCAGGTGAAGAATGTCCTCACAGGAGAAGTTTCTCATTTTGACACGGAAGGGGTTTTTGTCTTTGTGGGTTATGAACCCATTTCTGCCCTGTTTAAAGGTCAAATCCAGATGAATGAATTTGGGGAAATCATCACCGATGTCTATATGAGAACCAATGTGCCAGGGGTTTTTGCAGCTGGAGACATTCGAGAAACCACCATCCGGCAAGTGGTCACGGCCGCGGCAGACGGTGCGGTGGCGGCCATATCTTGTGAAAAGTACCTGGAAGAAGAAAGCTAAAAAAAGCCAGAGCACTCTTTTTTTAAAAGAGTGCTTTTTGCTGGATATCAATGGAAAAGGCGAATGATAAAAAATAATTACCTCTTTTAATACGGAAATTAGGTTGACAGAATGGGAAGACTTCAGTATGATGAGAGCAATGAAAAAAACTACTTTTAACTTAGTACGAGATGCTAGGAAGGTATGAATAGTACAAGGCAATTTGGCAAGAGTGTATAGATCTTTTGGCCAAAGGGTTCTTGTGATGTACGCATAAGTCCTTTCTTATGCCTATTCAATGGTAGATACCTTTCCGTCGCACGGGAAGGTTTTTTTCATGGAATTTTTGAGAGAGGAAGTGACAAAATGGAACAGGTAAGACACCTCATAGGCCCTGAAGACTTGAACCAAAAAGAAATGGAAGAACTGTTTAGATTGGCAGATTCGATCCTTATGCATCCAGAGCGATATATGGATGTTTGTAAGGGGAAAATCATGGCCAGTCTTTTTTTTGAGCCTTCCACAAGAACCAGGCTCAGTTTTGAGGCTGCCATGCTTCGATTGGGGGGACAGGTCATGGGGTTTTCTGAGCCCCATGGCAGCTCAGCATCCAAAGGGGAAAGTCTACAAGACACCATACGCACCGTGGCCTGTTATGCAGATCTTGCCATTCTTCGGCACCCAAAAGAAGGGGCAGCAAAGCTGGCCAAAGAAGCCAGTCCCTGGATGCCCGTGGTCAATGCCGGAGATGGCGGACACCTTCATCCCACCCAAACTTTAACGGATCTTATGACCATCAGACACTTGAAGAAAAGTTTGAAGGATATGACCGTGGTCCTTTGTGGAGATCTGATGTTTGGGAGAACCATTCATTCATTGGCCAAGGCCCTTTCCACCTATGAGGGGATGAAGCTGATCTTGGTTTCCCCCAAAGAGCTGAAAATGCCCAGTTACGTCATCGAAGAACTTCCACCAGGTTCTTATGTGGAAGTGGCTTCTTTAGAGGAGGCGCTTCCTCTGGCGGATGTGCTCTACATGACGAGAGTGCAAAAGGAGCGTTTTCTTAATGAAGAGGAGTATGAGCGGCTAAAAGATGTGTATGTGCTCACCAAAGAGAAGCTTCAATGGGCAAAAAAAGAGCTCATCATCATGCATCCTTTGCCAAGGCTTCAAGAGATTTCTGTGGCGGTGGATGAGGACCCAAGAGCGGCCTATTTTCAGCAAGCAAAACTGGGGATGTATATTCGTATGGCGCTGATTCTCAAACTGTTAAAGATGGAGGATGAAAGATGATCAACGTATCAGAGATTAAAAAAGGCATTGTCCTAGATCATATTTGTCAAGGGCAAGGCTATGAGATTTTTAAAGTGCTGCACCTCCATGAAGTAGAGGATGTGGTGGTGCTACTTCAAAGCATTCCCAGTGAGAAACTGGGGAGAAAGGATCTCATTAAAATTGAGACAGACCTTCCCTTAGATCTTACGGTTCTTGGCCTCATGGGCCCAGGGATCACGGTGAATTATATTGAAGAAGGGGAAAGGGTCCACAAGAAAAAGCTGTCTTTGCCAAGGACTGTGGAAGGGATCCTTTCTTGTAAGAACCCCAGATGCATTACCCTGGCAGAGAAGATCCACCAGGGATCCTTCTACTTAGCCAAGGAAGAAATGAAACTGTATCGATGTGGCTACTGCGATGCCGCAGTGAGTTTATAGGAGGCAAGGATGATCATCACAAACGTTATTTTAGTGGATGAGAGAAGAAATCATAGAGGCACTTTAGTGGTAGAAGATGGCCACATCAAAGAAGTTGAAGAGCATGTGCGTCCTCTTCAGGAGGGGATCATCGATGGGGAAGGCTTGGTGCTGATGCCGGCCTTCATAGATCTTCATACCCACCTAAGAGACCCGGGGCAACCCGAAAAAGAAGACATGGCATCAGGGATGCAGGCCGCTTTAAAAGGGGGATTCGTCCATGTCTGCGCCATGGCCAACACCAAGCCCATTGTGGATGAGGTGAAGATCTTACAAGAAAACCTGAAAAAAGCCGAAAAACTAAACCTATGTGGGTTAACCCAGGTCAGTGCGGTGACCAAAGGGTTTCAAGAAGAAGAAGAGGCCTTGGTGGATGTGGCGGCCCTGAGGCCATGGACCTCGATGTTCTCCAATGATGGGAAGAACTTGGGGGAAGCAAAGGCCATGCGTAAAGCTTTGGTGGCGGCCAAGGAGTATGACTTTCTTTTGTCTTGCCACTGTGAGCCAGAAGCACCCATGGCCAAAGGGTACATGGAGATGAACAGGGAAGTGGGTGCCCCCCTCCACCTTTGCCACATCAGTGAAAAAGAAACCCTGGATGCAGTGAGAACCTATAAGAAAAAAGGGGTGCGCGTCACCTGTGAAGTGACGCCCCACCATCTGTTTGCCTCAGGGATGGATTATAAAGTCCATCCTCCCTTTGGAGAAGAAAAGGACGTGAAGGCGCTTATCGAAGGGATCAAAGAGGGCATTGTGGATGTCCTGGCCACAGACCATGCGCCCCATACCAAAGAAGATAAGCAAGAGGGGATGCCAGGGCTCTCAAACATTGAAGTGGCCTTTGCCATGTACTGGAAAGTATTTCAAGAAGAAGGGCTTTCCTTATCCAAACTCAGTGAGATGCTCAGTAGAAAACCTGCAGAGCTCTTAGGGCTGCCCATGGGTCTCTTGGCCCCTGGCATGGAAGCCAGTTTCATCTTGCTCAATCCCCATGAAAAATGGACCCTAGACCCAAAG
>DOKV01000139.1 GCA_003510765.1 Clostridiaceae bacterium
ACTTCTGGATACTGTTCATAGTCCAAATCATGCAGCAAGCCCACCAGGGACCAATAGGCCACATCCTCTCCACGTTCTTTGGCAAAATAACCCATCACCGCTTCCACAGCCAGGGCATGTTTTCGCAAGGATGGTTGCTGATTATACTGTGTGAAAAGCATCCATGCTTCTTCTCTTGTCTTCTTCATGAGACCACCTTTTTCCTTGTGCGCAATGTATACTATTATCATAGCGTATCTTTAGGATTCTTGTCCTCTTTCCAAGAATAAATTCATAAAATGTTATCTCCTCCCAGGCCTAAAGCAACCTGAAACCCTTGATTTCTAGGGTTTTTTCAGAGGCTTTTCCATGGGCGTATTGGAATGGTTTTCATCCTGTGCTAAAATAGGCTGTAGAAACCAACCATCACAAAAAGAAATCTACGAAAATCTAGGAGGAACCCATGAAAGATTTAACCCCATATCTCGAAAAATACGCCAAACTTGCCGTGCAAGTGGGCATCAACTTGAAGGAAAAAGAAGGCCTTATCATCACCACCACCACAGAAGGTTTGCCCCTCACAAGGCTCATTGCCAAAGAAGCCTACTTAGCAGGTGCAAAACATGTGGAACTGGTGTTAAACGATGACGAGTTTGGTCTGGCCAGATATCAATATGGCAAAGACTATGTTTTTGAGTCTTACCCTTCTTGGAAAGTCACCAACACCAGAGACATCTATGAAGACAACTACCATCACGTATTTGTCATCTCCCCAAACCCAGAACTCCTAAAAGATGCAGATCCTGAAAAAGTGAAGACCAGTCAAAAAGTGGCCAGTCAAGCAGTGGCTCCTGTCATGAAGTATCGCATGACAGGCATCACCAAGTGGGTCATCGTGGCCGTTCCTTCTGTGGGCTGGGCCAAGTCCATCTTCAAGGACGACACCGACGACGTGGCAGTGGAAAAGCTTTGGGAGTACATCATCAAAGCCACACGCTTAGACCATGAAGATCCTGTGAAGTCATGGGAAGTGCACAACAAAAACCTGAAGAAATATGAAAACTTCCTAAATGAAGCAAATTTTGAAAAGGTACACCTCCAAGGGCCCGGAACAGATCTAGAAGTCTATCTTGCCGAAGACCACAACTGGATCGGCGGAAGCAATGACAGCAATGAAGGCGTGCCTTACATGGCCAACATCCCCACAGAAGAAGTCTTCACCACGCCCCATGCCTACAAGGTCAACGGTACCTTAAAAGCCACCAAACCTTTAAGCGTCAATGGCAACCTGGTGGATGATTTTGGCTTCACCTTCAAAGACGGCAAAGTCATCGACTTCTACGCCAAGAAGGGCTATGAAACCCTGGATAACCTCATGAAAAATGATGAGGGCGCTGTGAGACTGGGCGAAATCGCTTTGGTCCAAGACGACTCCCCCATTTCCAACACCAAGATCCTCTTCAACAACACCCTCTTTGATGAGAATGCTTCTGTCCATTTCGCCCTGGGTAGAGCCTATGGCTATGCCATCAAAAATGGTACCAGCATGAGCCAAGAAGAACTGGACAAAAAGGGTGCTAATTTTAGCCTCATCCATGTGGACTTCATGGTGGGCGGCCCAGAGCTGAACATCACCGCCCACAAAAAAGATGGCACAGAAGTAGTCCTCTTTAAGGATGGCAACTGGGTTATTTAAGACCGTTAAGGATCTAGAACAGGAGCAATAAAACATCATGACACAGTTAAAAGGGCAGGTTCCTTCGTAAAGAACCCGCCCTTTTTCTTTGATTTATTTCGTCAGTTTATCCATGATGAGCATAATTTCACTGATCTTAGCTTCTTGCTCCTCACTGCCGAAAGCCCCATGCACACAATGATTGATGTGATCGTGAAGAATCTCTGCATTGACCTTTTTCAAAATGGCTTGGGTTGCCATGAGCTGATTAGAGATATCGATGCAGTATCGATCCTCTTCCACCATCTTTAAAAGACCCTCCAGTTGACCCCGAGCTGTCTTCAAAAGCCTTGTGACCTTTTCCTTATCTGACTGCATCGCCTTCTCCTCCTTTAGCCAAATATGCTCTTCTTTTCTTTCACAGAAACCAGTTCTAAATCCACTTCTTTAAGTGCTTCTTTCATGAGATCAAAGGATACTTCTGACTCCATCTCCACCAAAGCATTCTTCTCTTGGAGCTCCACCCGAGCACTGGTGATTCCCGTTAAGTTCTCCAATGCTTCAGTGGCGCGTCTAACGCATCCCATACAGTGCATACCTTCAATTTCTAAAACTCTTTTCATCTTCATTCTCCTTTAAATCTTATTCTTCGTTATTTATAATTTTCTACTATGTTATACCACTTGTTGGATTAATCCCGCAAGGGTTTGAACATTTTTAGTCTTAAGGCATTGGTCACCACAAAGACGGAGCTGACACTCATGGCAGCTGCGGCAAACATGGGAGACATTCTCCATCCCAAGGAGAGATAGAAGATCCCCGCCGCTAGTGGGATACCTAGGACGTTGTAGAAAAACGCCCAGAAGAGATTTTGCTTGATGTTTTTGATGGTGGCTCTGGAAAGCTCCACCGCGGTCACCGCATCCAATAAATCACTCTTGATGAGTACAATGTCAGCAGATTCAATGGCAATGTCTGTGCCTGCCCCAATGGCCACACCTACATCGGCTCTGGTTAAGGCAGGGGCATCGTTGATGCCATCCCCAATCATCGCTACTTTATGTCCCATTTCTTGTATTCTTCGTACCTCTTTTTCCTTATCTTGAGGCAATACCTCTGCCACCACTTGGTCGATGCCCAGTTGAAGCCTTATGGCTTCGGCCGTACGCTTATTGTCTCCTGTGAGCATCACCACGTCAATGCCCATGGCTTTGAAGTGATCGATGGCTTTTTTGCTGTTCTTCTTCACCACGTCTGCCACGGCAATGATGCCCAGGACCTTTTCATGGTCTCCAAAAAATAGCGGGGTTTTTCCTTCATTGGCTAAGCGATCGGCTTCTTCTTGGAAGTCTCCCACGAAGATCTCTTCTTCTTTCATCAAGGCCAAGTTTCCAGCAATATAGGGTTTGCCTTCAATAAAGGCGGCAATACCCATGCCCGATACCGAGTTGAATTTTTCCACAGGCTTTAGGGTCATCTGAAGCTCTTTGGCCCTTTCCACGATGGCTTCTGCCAAAGGGTGCTCTGAAGGTTTTTCGATGGAAGCCCCCACTAGGAGAAGCTCCTCTTCTGTGATGTCGCCTTTGGTGATCACATCCGTGACCACAGGCTTTCCTTCGGTGATGGTTCCAGTCTTATCTAACACCACAGTATTCACGGAGTGCATGATTTCTAAAGCTTCTGCTGATTTTACCAAAATCCCATTTTGTGCACCTTGACCTGTACCCACCATGATGGCCACAGGAGTGGCTAGGCCTAGGGCACAAGGACAAGAGATCACCAGCACGGTGATGGCAAAGGATAAAGCAAATTCAAAACTATGCCCCGTCAAGTACCATGCAAAGAACGTGAGAATGGAGAGGGCAATGACAATGGGCACAAACACAGCACTGATTTTATCCGCCAGCTGTGCAATGGGCGCTTTGGTGGCATTGGCGTCTTCCACCAACTGAATGATCTTGGCAAGGGTGGTATCATCCCCCACCTTTTCCGCACGAAACTTGAAGAAGCCTGTCTTATTGATGGTGGCGGCAATGACCTTATCTCCTACGGTTTTCTCCACAGGAATACTCTCTCCAGTCAAGGCGCTTTGGTCCAAGGATGACGCGCCAGATACGATGGTGCCATCCACAGGGACACTCTTCCCAGGTTTCACAAGCACCACATCACCAATGACCACCTCTTCAATGGCCACTTCCAGCTCTTGTCCACCACGTTCCACCAAAGCTGTCTTTGGCGCTAAATCCATAAGCTTTTTGATGGCTTCGGAGGTTTTACCCTTGCTTCTTGTTTCTAAATACTTCCCAAGAGTAATGAGCGTTAAGATGGCCGCCCCTACTTCGAAGTAAAGATCATGTAAAAACAGATGGACCATATGCAGATCTCCATGACCTAAACCGTAGCCCATCTTGAAGATTCCATAGATCCCATAGGCAAAGGATGCCGTGGCACCAATGGCGATGAGGGAATCCATGTTGGGAGAGCGAAGCTTCAGCGCTTTAAATCCTATGGTGAAATACTTTCTATTCACAAAAGCAATGGGCATGGAAAGGAGCATTTGCATGAAGGCAAAGCTGATGGCATTTTCTGGACCCGTGAGCCAGGAAGGCACTGGTAATCCGACCATATCACCCATGGCCACATACATGAGGGGAATCAAAAAGGCAATGGATACCACCAGTCTGGTCTTCATCTCCTTGAGTTCCTCTTCTAGGGGATTGGCCGAAACAGCCTCTACTTTCCCGCCTTTTTTGCTATGTACCGACGCACCATATCCGGCTTTTTTCACAGCCATGATCACTTCATCTGCCTGGACCCCTTCTTCTAGAGCCACGGTCATAGAATTGGTCATGAGACTGACATTTACACTGGCTACACCAGGTACTTTCTTCACGGACTTTTCCACCGAAGCAGAACAAGCCGAACAGGTCATACCGGTGACATCAAATTTCTGTTCCATAAGCTCCTCCTTACTCCACCCCCTGGGGGGTGTCTATAGACTTATCATAAAGGACAGAAAAAGCCCTGTCAAGTTAAAACCACTTCTTTTTGTGAAAATATGCCAGTAACCCCATGGTCATACTGCCCATGAGAAGAAGCACCACAGGATATCCATAGGGAGAGGAAAGCTCTGGCATATACTTAAAATTCATCCCATACAACCCTGTGACAAAGGAAATGGGAATGAAGATGGTGGAAATGATGGTGAGCACCTTCATCACTTCATTGAGTTTATAGTTGATGCTGGATAAACTGATGTCCATGAGCCCAGAGAGGAGTTCTCGGTGGGTATCCAGCTCCGCCAAAATCTCCTGAAGTGCCCCAAGGAGCGTAGAAAAATGAACCCCACTGCCCTTTGGACTCTCCGTGAAGTAATGGAGGACTTCCTTCAAGGGACCCAGAACCTTTTCCATCTCCAGCAGTTCTTTTTTCATTCCCCGGACCTCAAAGGTCTTTTCTTTACTGGGGTCCGCCAATATTTCCTCCTCTAGGAGGTCCATGCGCTCCGTTAAGGCATCCACATAGGACTCATAGCCATCTAGATACTGCGAAAGCAGATGATAGAGTAAACGCCTTGATCCCAGCCCTTCTTCACCTAAGGACCTTTGCAAAAATACCTCACTCACCTCTTGCCTCAAGGTGTCTTCTCTATTCCCATAGGTCAAAAGGAACATGGGGGTGACCACAAAAGCCATCTGTGTCATGGACTCTTTCCCGCCATCAAGAGGCATAGAAAAAGCCGACAAAAAGACCTGGTCTTCCTGGACCAGCACCTTAGGCCGTTTGTGCTCTTTCCGCAACGCTTCTTGGAGAAGAGGCGGAATCTCTAGGCGCGTACATAGCTTTGCCAAGAGATCTTCTTCCCCCTTCTCCACATGAAGCCAAAGGGTCTTTTTCCCAAAAGATGCCCCTAAAACTTTCTCACAGGCTTCCCATGTATGAAAGGATACCAAGGGCTCCCCTACTTGTAAAAGAAGACCAAAAATCGGCGCTGACTTGTGCTGGTTTCCTAGCATCTCCATGCTTTTTCACTCCTTGATCATCATCTAATAAAGGCCATGGCACCCACCACAACCTTTCCATTCTAGATATACCCATAACTTTGTCTGCATGCTTCCTAATCTTTGCATACCTTAGTTTCTTTCATTATATCAGTGCCCTCTGGTTAATTATTGCCATTCTAAGAATCTTGTGTAAATTCTTCCTGGAAATGGCCCATGAGATGAGTTTTTCACGTATATTCCTACTATAAGCACCAAAAATAAAGGAGGCCCCTCATGGAAAAAATGTATGCCATCACCTATGCCCAGTACGGAGAACCCAGTGTTCTTCAGTACGGACTGCACCCCATTCCCTCTTTGAAGGAAGGAGAGCTTCTCCTTTTTGTCATGGCCTGTGGCTTCAACCCTTCTGATGCGGCACTGAGAAAGGGGGATTTTGGCAACCTTTTGTCCTTTGACGTTCCCCATATTCCTGGAGTGGATGTGGCAGGGATTGTAAAAACCACAAAAGGCGATGCGCCTAGATTTCAAGAAGGCCAAAGAGTTTATGGCCATCTATCCATCAAAAGACCTGGGGCATGCGCCCAGTATGTAGTGGTGAAGGAATCGGAGGTGGACCTTTTGCCAGAGACTATGTCCTTTGAAGAAGCCGCCTCTCTCCCTTTGCCTTTTCTCACAGCCCATTTGGCTCTATTGGACAAAGGCGCTTTGGCAAAAGGCCAAAGGGTTCTCATCAACGGGGCCACGGGAGGCGTTGGTCTCGTGGCCCTGCAGCTGGCAAAAGAAAAAGATGCGGTGATTTATGCCACGGCATCCAAGGAAAGCTTGCCCCTTCTTGAGGGTCAAGGCATCGAGAAAGCCCTGGATTACAAAACCGCACAGTATCATGAAGAAATCAAAGAACCCCTAGATCTCATTGTGAATTTCGCCCCTTTGACAAAGGCATCCCTAGGGGAGCTGGCGTCTCTCTTAAAAGAAGAAGGTCTCTTGGTTTCTAGTACCACCATCCCAGAAACCAAGGATGCCTTGCCCAATAAGTTTATAAGCATCCAAGCACGTCTAGATGAAGCCATGCTCCATGAACTGTCCAAAAAAATCCTCTCCAAGGACATCCACGGCGTCACCACCCAAACCTTTTCCTTAAAAGAGGTCCCCAAAGTCCATACCCTTCATGAAGAAGGCGCGCTCCACGGAAAAACCGTCATTGTCCTGGGCACCTCTACCTAAAGAGGTCTCAAAGATCTCGTTCCTGTAGATAAGAGCACCTCCATAACCCTACAAAACCCATGGAAGAGGCTTTACGCTTCCATGGGTTTTTCATGGTTTCTCCACCAAAAAAAGCATCCCCTTAGTACCCTAGGAGGCCCTCTGATGTATGAGTTTTCCCCTGGGCTTATTTGAAGGCATAAAAAGAAGGTGGCATG
>DOKV01000116.1 GCA_003510765.1 Clostridiaceae bacterium
TTGCTCAAAAAACATGAAGGTATTGTTAAATTTTATCAATCAATGTATCACAAAGGATCTCCATGCATTTCAATCCTTATCACCCAGGACCTTTCATAGTACAGAGCATACACCTTCTAAGTCCCCTCTTGTAACAGCAAGATACAGAGACGAGAAAACTCTTCAGTATTTGGGTATAGGCCAGCTGAACATGACCTATGATCTCGCAAAAAGGTATGCCACATTGGATCTTTAATATCAAGCTGATGAAATAATCAAGGCGTTAAATATGCGAACATGGTTTCACCCGTGACTTTCTCTACAACTCTCCCTAACCTATACATGCTCAAATCTTCATGAAAAAACTAGTACCTGGTTTACACTTTGGCTCTGCTGTAAAAAAGAGTTGAGCCAAATGCCCTGATGGCATCTGCAATCCCAACGCCAATTGCTGTGAAAGTTTTGATGCGGAGTATGATTTATTCTTTCATTTACGATCGTGAACCTCAGGAAGGATTTCACCTTTATGATCCCCTTTGCATCTTCTCCACTCGACAAACACAAGAAGTAACCCAGCAATTGCATCTGCCTTCGAATGAACTCCATCAGGATCACTGCATTATAAAGCACCTCATGGTAGATCAAACCATAAGGTGCTTTTCCTTGAACTTATAAAAAGTTTAACAGTAATAGAATGAGCAGTAGTAACATAAACCCATAAATGAGTACATCAGATCTTGTGATATACTTCTCAATTTTCCTGAAGAAGGCTCTAAGCTTATTCCCTGTTCTTTCATAGATAGGCTGGTAAAAGTCACTTTCAAAATCCAGTTGCTTCGGCAAATGAAAATGGAACAAATTGAATTTCACGCCGATGACGTAGATGAGAATCCCACCACCATAGATCCAAATCATGGCACTTAAGTCTTTCACATTAAAGAACTGCATGTTCACCAAATACTTATCAATGAAGTATCCATCAAACTGGAGTCCTCTCGCCGCTGGAATGATGATGTAATCCATAAGTAGATTGGGGAATAGACCAATGAAAACCACGAAAAAAGCTAAAATCGCCATGGCAAGGGTTCCAAGGGTATAGGATTCCTTCACATATTTGTACTGTTTTGGTGTATGACCAATAAATACATGGGTATAAAGCTTAATGAAGGAAGCTGCAGTGCATGCGCTCACGAAGTTAAAGATGTATTCTGCCCACTGAAAAGCCGGATGGCCATACACATGTGCTTCTACAATAGCGTGATGCAAGATGGTTTTACTGGCATATCCGTTGAGAAGCGGCATTCCTGTGATCCCAAGGGCTGCAATGAGCCCCACTGTAGCAGCAAAGGGCATTTTCGAATAAAGCCCCCCAAGTTTATACATGTTCTTCTCTCGGGTCTTAAAGAAGACAACACCCGCAACCATGAAGAGGAGTGCTTTAAAGAGACCATGATTGATCATATGATACAGACCCCCGGCAAAGCCCATGGCTCCATCAAAGCCTAAATATGCCGCTACACCGATACCCATGATCACATAGCCCATTTGACTGACACTATGATAGGCAAGCATACGAATCATTTTCTCTTGCTCTAGAGCTGCGATAACCCCAACCACCATGGTGAGTACGCCTAACCAAATAACAACGGCGCCAATATCTTTCAACGTAAAGATGATGATATTCACGGTAGCTTCCGGTTGACCTTCCGTACTGGATATGACCGATAAAATGAGTCTTAAAATTCCATAGCCACCAATCTTCATGAGAATTCCTGAAGAAAGTGCATTGACAGATAAATGAGACTTGGGATACACCACTGGTACCCAGTGATGGAGGGGAACCATCCCCGCTTTTATGCCAAATCCAATCAAGAAGAAAATGGCGGACACGTATTTCACCGCCCCCATCTCTCCAAACTTTTGACCTAGTGTTACCCATTCATAGTTTTGCGTATAGGCTGAAAGTACAAGGATGCCCGCCAAAATTGACAAGCCTCCTAAAATCCCAAAGTAGATGTATATACTTCCAGCTTCTATGACCTTTTGCCCTCTCTCATGAACCATTAAAGCGAAGGTAGAAAAGGTCATGATTTCAAAAAACATGAAGAAACTCAGTAAGTCTCCGGCCATGAGGGTGCCAATGGTGGATAAATAAGTGACCATGAAGAACAAATAGAAGCTTCGTTCTCGGCCACAACCTTTGATGTCCACCGCAGTATACAGACTCACCACGAAAAACATGAGCCCTGCAAAGATCATCAAGATTAAACTCAACAAATCAATTCTAAAAACAATGCCATTGCCAAATAAGCTGGCAATACGATACTCCATAGGGCCTTTTAAGACTTCCCCATAGATGCTGATCATCATCAGTGTCGTTAAGAGAATGACACCTCTTACGGTCATTCTCCGGAGCCTTCTGTGTTTCCCGCCCATGAGGGGGATTAAGAGGATCTCGATGACACTTAAAGATAATAAAATGATGGGCAGCCAAAGCTGGATACTCAGTCTTACTGCATTCATAAGCTCGAGCCCTCCTTATGTGATGAGATAGAGTATGATTCCTAAAAGAACCAATGCATAAATGACCACGTCCCCTTTTATGATGGTATTTTCCATGCCATAGAGGAAGGTATTGGACATGGCCAAGGTCTTTTTCCGTATGCCTTTATTCATGGCAAAGTCCCCATCCATCCATCTGGGTAGATGGAGATGGAAAAGATGGAATTTGATGCCCAAATAGAAAATGGCTACACCAATGGCATAGACATAGACCATGGTCAAGAGATCTTTGCTGTTGAAGAAGTTCATCCCAATGAGATACTTGTTGATGAAATCTGTACTATAAGCAAAGCCTTGCGTCGCTGGGATGATAAATTGATCCATGATGAAATTTGGGGAAAATCCAATGAGGGTAATGAGTAGTGCAAGGCCACCCATGCCAAGACTCATCATGATGCTTTCCCCTTTCACATGTTTAAACTTCTCTGGTACTTTACCAAGGAACACAAAGCCAAAAAGCTTAATAAAGGAGGTTACGGTACCCGCAGAAATCACGGTGAACATCATTTCCGCATAACGAAATGATGGATGTCCATACTCATAAGCTTCTACGATGGCATGATGCAGAAGGGATTTACTGGCAAATCCATTGAATAGTGGCATCCCTGTGATGCCCAAGGCTGCAATAAGACAAACCAAGGCTGTAAAGGGAAACTTCCGCCACAGGCCACCCAGTTTATACATATCTAGCTCATGGGTTTTTAGATAAATCACACCAGCCACCATAAAGAGCAGCGCCTTAAACAGCGCATGATTGATCATATGGTAAATGGCCCCAGAAAAGCCCATCGCTCCCTTAGGTCCAAGATAGGCGGCAACGCCTATTCCCATGATGATATATCCCATCTGACTCACACTATGATATGCCAGCATTTTCTTCATGTTGCTTTGCTGTAGGGCCATGAAGACCCCCACAGCCATGGTGATGATGCCAATCCAAATGAGGGTAGCCCCCAGTTCGATGCTCAAAGCCCAAATGGGGCTGTCATAAGATACATAGGCTCCCTTAGCGGGCATAAAGAAACTGGTTAAGACACGCAAAATCCCAAAAGCCCCGATTTTAATCATCAACCCTGAAAGTAGTGCACTGGCTGGAGTAGGTGCCACGGGATGGGCTCTTGGAAGCCAAATATGTAGCGGTAGCATCCCTGCTTTGATGCCAAAGCCTACTAAGAAGAGTCCTGCCATGAGGTATTTCACAGGGCCCAGGGTGGCAATCTTCGCGGCCAGTGGTACAAAGGCCACGGTACCAGCATTAACATACAAGAGAATCATGCCCAATAGAAGGGCAAGCCCTCCAGCCACCCCCATATAGATGTAACTATCCCCTGCCAAAAGTGACTCTTTGGATTGGTTATGTGCCACCAAGAAATACGAAGCAAAAGTCATGATTTCAAAAAAGAGGAACATGGTGAGTAGATCTCCTGCCATGATGGTCCCAAGGACGCCACCATAGGTGATGGTCATCAGGAGGAAGAATCTATTCCTATGCTTTTCTACAGCCATATAGTCGTGGGCATACATGCTCACAAGAACCCACAAGATGGAGGATACCATCACCATAATAAAGCCCATGAGATCCACTTTAAAACTGATTCCTAAGCCTAAAACCTTAGGAATTTCGTAGCGCATGGTGCCTTCTAACACTTGAGGAAATAAGGCTAAAATCAAGAAAAAGGTAAGCACCGTGGTGTAGATCACAGCCATGTCTCTAGCATTTTCTTTCCGCCTGAAAAAGTACATCTCAATGGGTCCCCCAATGAGAGGAATCAAGATGATGATCAGCGGCAAACTTTTTAAGTTGTTGATAGTATTTGAGAGACTTTCCGTAGCATTGACTAAGTATAATAGCACACCACTGACTTGGGTTTTATCAATATATTTTGCAAAGATAAGAAACGCGGCAAATAAAGCCCCTAAAGCAATATAGATGATGATACAGCTGACGCAAAAGGCATCTAGTTTTCTTTTCTTTTTATGTTTTGTTGATAAATCTGTCTTCTTCTTCGGAAGATTGTTTTCATTGTTCTTCAAAATAGCCCTCCATTACAAGCCCATGCCTAAATTGATAAAGGTAGGTACCGCTTGCTCGATGATGTCCATGACAAGATGCGGAAATAGCCCAATGACAAGGCTACCAGCCGCAACTAGGACCATGGATACTTTCATGGTCATGGGAATGCGATCCCGTTGCATTTCCAAAGGTGTTTCAGGACGCTCTCTTAAAAATGCAGAAATGACAATGGGTAAATAATACAGTGCATTTAAGAAGCTACTCAATAAAATGACCAATAGAAGTTCTGGATGACCAGCATCAAGAACCGCTAGGCCTAAGAACCATTTACTCATAAATCCACTGGTACCAGGGATACCGATCATCCCTAATACGCCTATGCTAAACACCGTCATGGTGATGGGCATTTCATACCCAATGCCATCCAAGCCCTTCACATCTCGTTTTCCCGTTAAGTAAATGATGGACCCTGCACTTAAAAATAGCGCAGACTTCATGAAGGCATGGGAAATTACGTGAAAGAGCGCTGCTGAAAACCCCAGTTCCGTGGCTAAGGCGAGCCCTAAAAAGATGTACCCAATTTGTGCCACACTGGAGTAGGCTAGGCGTCTTTTCATGTCTCGCTGGGTTAAGGCAAACACGGAGCCCATGATCATGCTCATCACCGCAAAGACAATGATATAGCCTGTGATGCCAATATTTACAGAGATATCTTTTCCCACCACCCGATACATCATCTTGGCAATGGAGAATACATAGGCCTTTACCACCAATCCTGAAAGTAGTGCACTGGAGGGTGTGGGCGCACTGGAGTGGGCATCAGGTAGCCAATTGTGCAGTGGAAAGATGGCTGCTTTGATCCCAAAGCCTGTGAGAATGAAGCCCATGGCAAGGAGTATGTTCCTTGGATAGAGCTCCCATACTTGGCTGATTTCTTGAAAAATTAAGGTCATATTCAGGTGCCCTGTGACCATATAGATTAATGCAAACCCCATGAGGATGGTTACGGAACCAATGGCTCCCATCATCATATACTTCATACTGGCCATGAGGGTATCTTTCTTCTTCTTTATGGCAATGATGCCCACTGAAGTTAAGGACAACACTTCCATGAACACATAGAGATTAAAGATATCATTGGTGAAGATCATCCCAATCATGGCAAAAAGTGCTAAGAAAACCAACGTATAATAGCTGTACATTCTATGGGGCTCAATTTCATGTTCTAAATCTTTAATAGAATAAATAATGACTAACGTTGCGAGTAGTAACACCACAAAGGTCATGAGGGCTGAAAACTCATCCACCAAAAACTCGATGCCAATGCCTGCTTCATAAGACCCAAAGGTATAACTATAGGGTGCATCCGTCAATACTTTGATGAGTTCAAGTAGAGCCATGAACAATGCTCCCCCTAAAACTGAAACCATGGCGATTTGGAATTTCTTACCAAAGGGTTTTCGTTGAAGAGGAATGATCACTGCAAAAGCGAGAAGCAGCATCAAGATGTACACTGGAAAGTTAAGACTATTCATCTGCTTCCACACTCCTTATTTTCATGATTTCATCCAGGTCCACGGTGCCATAGGCATCGTAGATTTTGATGACAATACTGAGGGAAAAAGCTGTGATACTCACAGCCACCACAATCCCTGTGAGAATCATGGCTGCAGGCAGAGGATTCACAAAAAGCGTCTCTGTACCTGATGCGCCTAAAATAGGCGCAACGCCACCTCTTACGTAGCCGATGGAGACGAAAAACAAGAAAATGGCGGTTTCCATAATGTTGATCCCAATGATCTTTTTGATGAGATTGGCATGGGTGAGCACCGTATACAGGCCGATGACAAAAAGAATCATGGCGCCAATATAATTTATGTTGTCTATGATCATTCTAAAACTCATGATTCCTCCTCCAACATAGTATGGAATAAGGTAACGATGGTACTCATGACTTTGAGCCCAATGGCAAAGGTCACAATGGGAATGAATCCTGCACTGAGCACCGCCCCAAATTCTCCCATGGGAAACCCTGCGGCTTTATTGGTGAGGAAGCTATAGCCTAGGAAAATCCCTGCAAATCCAAAGAGTACATAAAGAAGGATGCCGCCTGTTTCCACCTTAGAAGAAACTTCATGGGGCATTCTCTGCTGTCCTTTTTTTAGGCCAAAGGCCAAGGTGTACAGCACCATACTGGCAGCATAAATAGCTCCCCCAGAGAATCCTCCCCCAGGAGATAAGTGGCCATGAAGGATGACATAAAGGCCGTACATTTGAATAAATGGCAGAATCATCTTCGTGGTTACTTTTACAAATAAATCATCCATGATGTTGATCCTCCCCTTCTTTCTTCTGATGGGATACACCCAATAGTGAAATTACCGCAGCAATACCGGTGAAAAGCACTGTGGTTTCCCCCAAGGTATCAAAGGCACGATAATCTGTAATGATGGCTGCAATGATGTTTTTCGCCCCTGTATCCTCTGCACTTTCTTCCACATAATAATGGGCAATTTCATTGTAGGCTGGCCCCTTTTCTTCCCCCATGGGCGGGAGCTCAGCGATGCTTGATAAAAGTACCAGGAGAAGTCCACCTAGTACGATTAAGGTTAACAATTTCTTCATTTCTCCATCCTCCTGGTTCTACTGATCACCGCCACAAATAAAATGGTGGTGATCCCAGCTCCGATGGCTGCCTCTGTCATGGCCACATCTGGCGCACGCAGAAGAAGCCATAAAAGAGCCATGACCAAGCTATAAGCTGTGAAAATAATCACTGCACTGAGCAGGTCTTTGGTCCTTTCCACGGCAATGGCCGCCACGATGAGAAAGAGAATGAGAATGACATTAAGAATTTCCATGGTCCTCCTCCTTCTTTTTCTTTTGATCTTGATCATAAGCTGATTTGGCAATGATATGTGCCGATACTGGATTGGTAATAAAAATAAATATCAGAATAAAGAGCAGTTTTAAGCTCACTGGATCGAAGCCTTTATACACCACCAAGGCCAGCAACGCAAGGCCAGCTCCCAAGGTATCACTCTTGGTGGTGGCATGCATACGACTAAATACATCTGGTAGCCTGATGAGTCCTGTGGTGCCTACCATAAAGAAGAAGGCACTGGATAGAGCCAAGAATAAAATGATGAGATCTTTTGCCATGGTAAACACCTCCTAATATAATTTTCCTTTTTCAATGTACTTGGATACGGCAATGGTGGCGATGAAGCCCATCATGGCATAAATCAATGCCACGTCAATGAACTCATTTTGGTCCGTGATGACGGAAATCAGCGCAATGAGCACCGTAACCTTGGTGGTGATGACATTGATGGACACAACGCGATCTGCTGCCGTGGGCCCGACATAAGCTCTATACAAACAAACAAAAGCCAAGAGTGCCAAAAATAGGGTCATGGCTGTAAACACACCGATACTCATTCTTTCACCTCTAATCTTAGTACATGCTCTTCTAAAGCGCTGCCTTCAAGACCTTCTGCTGCATCTTTGGTCAGGGCATGAATCACATAGTGCTCATTTGTAATGTCCACGGTGAGCGTCCCTGGGGTCAGTGTCACCACATTGCCATAGAGCACTTTGTTAAAATCTTTACGAGGACGCACAGGAACCTCCACAAAACAAGGCGAAATGGGTAGCTTTGGATCCAGCACAATCTTTGCTACTTGAATGTTCGATTTGACGATTTCCACCAGGAGCACTGCGATGAGTGTCACAAAATGAAAAAGGAATGACAGGGTGATGGGCCCTCCTTCCTTGGCTGTAAAAATCAAATCTCTATTCAAGTACAAGATGGCCATGGCACAGACACTCCCAATGAGGAGGGACTCTACCGTCCATTGACCATGGATGATGGTCCAGAATAAAATAAGGAGAAAAAACAAGATTAAATAGCTTTTTCCCCTGAAGCCTGATTTCTTTTCCATAAGATACTCCTTAAACTGTAATAAAATTGCGCAGAATACTGCTACTATACTAGATACTTTATCGTAAAACAGCTCTTTTTTCAACGAAATCAACGGTTTCATGTACAAACTATTGCAGTTTGATAATAAACAATCGATATTCTGTGCAATTCTATGATGAACCCATGGGCTTTGTATCAGTAAAAAAAACCACTTCTCAAGCCTTCCTCTATAGCCGGAGCCTATAGAGCTTATCCAAGATTTTTTTCACCAACGTAAAGCACCTGCAAGGGCTTTTCCTTGCAGGTGCTGCTTCTTAGTATTCGATGCCTTTTCTGGACAGTACCCCTTGGTCATAATAGTGTTTCTTCTTCTCTATGACGCTCACAAGGTCTGCTACATCCATGATGGTTTCTGGCGCATCTCTTCCCGTCAAAACCACTTCAAGGGATTCTGGTTTCTCTTTTAAGAACTGCAAGACTTCCTCTTCTGGTAAGATCCCCAAATACATCACGGCCATGATTTCATCTAAAACAAGCAGTCTATAGGAAGTGTTCCTGATCTCCTTCATGAGATTCTCCCATTCTTTTCCTCCTTGGACTCGTAGTGCATCTTGTTCTTCACTCTTCAGGTGATGAAAGAAACTACGTGCATTCATGAGTTTTCTATGGGTGATTTCTGGAAGTCTATTGGTTATGGCTTCCTCCCCAGTTTCTTGCCCCTTTAAAAACTGTACAAAGAGTACTTTTTCTCCTCTTCCTGCACAGCGAATGGCAAGACCTAAGGCTGCTGTGGTTTTTCCTTTGCCGTCTCCAGTATTCACGTGGATATATCCTTTTGTCATATTTTTCTCCTTTCTCCTGTATGAGGGATGATATGGGGTTTCCCGGTCAAAGGATTCTCTAGAACCAGGCAATCCATGCCATACACCTGTTGCATACTTTGTTCATGTATCACCGCATGGGGTTCCCCCTGGAGAAACACCTTGCCATCTTTCAACAGCAACATTTCATCTCCATAGGCACTGGCCAAATTGATGTCATGTAAAACCGCCACCACCGTAAGGTTCTTCTTTCTAGAATACTGCTTCACCAGCTCAAGCACATGAATCTGATGGTAGAGGTCTAAATGTGATATGGGTTCATCTAAAAGAAGCACCCTGGGATCTTGCACCATGGCCCTGGCTATGATTACCCGTTGAAGTTCTCCTCCAGAGAGTGCTCTCACAGATTTTTGTTGATATGGCCAAATACCTGTATGTTCCATGGCCTCTTTGGCCGCTTCATAATCCCCTTGACTCTCTCGTTGAAACCGCTCTAGATGCGGTGCTCTTCCAGTAAGGACATAATCCAGCACCGAAAAATCAAAGGTCATGGAGGTCTCTTGGGGTACTGTGGCAAGGACCTTAGCCAGTTCTTTAATGGATGTTTCAGACACATCCTTTCCACAAAGATACACCGCCTCTTTCTTTGGCGCCAAGAGCTTTTGAATATTCTTTAAAAGGGTCGTCTTCCCTGAACCATTGGGTCCTAAAACACAGTAGAATTTTCCTGGGTGCAAGGTGGCTGTAAAGCCATCTAACACCCTCTGGTCCCCATAATGAAAGGACAAATTTCGAATCCGTAGACTACTCATATGAAACCTCCTTTTCTTTTGGCCCGATACAGAAGAAAAATGAAGTAGGGTGCACCAAAAAGTGCTGTCACTGCGCCCACGGGAATTTCCATGGGGGCCAAAAGCGTTCTGGCTAAGGTATCTGAAAAGACCATGAACAATGCTCCCAAAAGGGCAGAAAATGGAAGGAGCACACGATGGTCCCCTCCTAAAACAAGACGCACACCATGGGGGACTATGAGGCCAACAAACCCGATAATGCCGCTCACCGACACCACAAATGCTACGGTGATGGATGAAATGAAGAGGAGCTGCTTCTTGGTTTTCTCCACATCCACCCCTAAGCCATGGGCTGCATCCTCACCAGAGAGCAGCAAATTGAGGGTACGGCCATAACTGTAGATCCATAGACTGGATCCCATGACCAGAGGCATCAACCACATCAGTTGTTTCCATCTAGCCGCAGCCACTGAACCCATGGTCCAAAAAATAATTTGATCCGCTTGATCACGGTTAAGCAAGAGCAAAATAGAGATCATGGCAGAAGCCATGGCACTGATGGCCACCCCTGCAAGAATCAGCATCGTGATGGGGACCCGATGTCCCACCTTGGCAATTTCATAGACCAAATACACTGTGAGTAGTGCACCTATAAAAGCCATGAGCTGTACCGTAAAACCCCCTTGAAGGATACCCAGGCCCAGTAGTGTAATCCCTAGGCTGGCACCTAATGCAGCCCCTGAAGAAACCCCCATGATATAAGGATCCGCCATGGGATTTTTAAAAAGACCTTGAAGAGCTGCCCCTACAACAGATAAGCCCATGCCTACAGTGGCGGCAAGGAGGATCCTTGGCATACGAACTTGCCAAAGGATCACTTGATACTTGTCAGCTACCGTAGAAGGAGGGAGTAGTCGACGAAGAAGTGGTATTCTCTCCGCGAAAATGTGTAAACTATCTCTAAAGGAAAGATCCGCAGCCCCCAAAGTTGTGGCAAAGACCATGGCGAGGATCAGCCCAAGAAACAGTCCCAGGAAGAGTTTTCGATATAGGCTCTTCTTATGAAAGTAGCTCATTTCTTCTACTCAAACGCTTCTTGATGAATGGCTCTTGCCAAAGCCTCAAAGCCTTCAGCAAGTCTAGGACCTTGTCGATCAATGAGGTTGTTGTCGATCTCTACAATCCTTTGATTTTTCACTGCTGAAAGATCTTTATAGCCTTGGGCTTCGATGATTTGTGCCTTGGTATCATAATACTTCGAAACAATGAGCACCTCTGGATCCTTTTCTATAAGTTTTTCGAGACTATAGCTCCAGCCTTCCACGTCTTGTGCCACATTGAATCCTCCAGCTTCTTCTATCATCTCATGGATGAACGTATCCCCACCTGCTGTGAAATCTCCATATTCGCCAAAACCCACTACGTAATACACGGATGGTGTTTCCAAGTGCTGAACTTTTTCTTTCACTTCTTGCACATGATTCTTCATGGACAAGACCAGCTCCTCTGCCGCATCTTCAGCCTCCATGGCCATACCAATTTTCTTCAACACCTCATAAACCCCTTCAAAACTATCATTGGGGTTTAATACCATTACGGTGATGCCCAGTTCTTGAAGCTTTTCATGCACATCTTCTTCAAAATGTGTGGATGCAATGACAAGATCTGCTTCTAATTCAATGATTTTTTCTAGATTCGGCTCCCTTAAGGTACCCACAGAAGTGACTTCTTGGGCTTTTTCTGGATAATCACAATAATCCGTTCTGCCCACCAAGAACGCTTCCAACCCTAAGGCAAAGAAGCTCTCTGTAATGCTTGGCGCTACAGAAACCACTCTTTGAGGCTTCTCTTCTAGCACAATCTCTTCCCCTAAGGTGTCTTCAATAACCATAGGATACCTCTTGGGTGTTTCAGGTGCCTCTGCGTTGTCTTCCTTTTCCACCACAGGTGTCTCTATAAGACTTTCCTCTGGCGCTTCTTTTGCGCAACCTACCAATAGGCTCATGATCATCACTAGGGTCAAGGTAAAAATACCAAATTTTTTAAACATTTTCTTCACTCCATTTTTTTATTCTGTCTTGTGTCTGTTGATCTAGTTTTTTGTTCTTATTCATGTTGTCTTCGATTTCTTGCAAGGCTTTTATGAGCACGCTATTGGCTGCATGGTCTTTCACGGCTATGCGAAACTCCTGGGCACTTAACCCATGAAATCCATAAGGGAGCCGGATAAGCACCTTTTTTTTCATGAGGTGCGCCTGAATTTCTTCGGCTGTTGGACCTAAAGATTTCAGAAGGATGAAATTTGCCGCTGAGGGCAGCCAATCTAGAAAAGAGATCTTTTCCAGGGCATTTTCAAGATGTGTTTTTTCCTCTTGAAGCCAGGCACTTGTGCGCCTCTTATAGGCCACATCCTTATGGGCTTCCTTCCCTGCAATTTCCGCAAAGGTATTGATGTGCCAAGGCTCCAAAAGTTCTTCTAAGCTTTTCTTCAGAAAAGCGCTTGTCAAAAAGCCATACCCGAGGCGTACCCCTGGCATGCCGTAATACTTGGTTAAAGCGCGAACCACCAGCATACGATCTAAGGACTCCTTTATAGGAGAAGCCCAGTGTTCTTTTTCAGTAAAGTCCAAAAAGGTCTCATCTAGTACAAGAAAGCCCTTCATGGCCTCTATTTTTTCGTAGAGTTTTAGAATCACCTCCTTCTCCATTAAGGTTCCTGTGGGATTGTTGGGATTGCAAAGAAAGAGAAGGGTCCCTTTCTCTATACGTTCTAAAAGACGCTCTGGGTAAAAGTGGCCCCACTCATACACCAACACTTCCTCCACAAGGACTCCTGCTCCTTCTGCGGCTTTCCGATATTCTCCAAAGGTGGGGCAAGGAATCAGCACTTTCTTTGGGTTCACCGCAGGCACAATTTTTCGAAGAAGCTCCACAGCGCCATTGCCAAGGACCACCTCCTTTTCGCCTTGAAAAAAGCCATGTTTTTCCAGTAAGGCCTTCTTTAAACGAACATATTCAGGATCCGGATAGACACAAAGCTCCTCCATATGACAGATCCATTTTTCTTTTACCCTTGGGGGAATGCCTAAGGGGTTGATGTTGGCACTAAAATCCACCATAGGCTCTTCATAAAGATGGATGTTGCCTCCATGTTCATACACGATCACTCACCTCCACAAAACTGCCAAAACTGCTACCCCTAAAGGCAGCGCCAGTCCATAACTTCTGTTGAGCAACTTTATAACCCACAAAATATCTCCTGCCCCCACTGGCCTATGGCCAGGACCTAGGAGAGGTTTTGACACCACCTTCCCAAAATATCTGGCTTCTCCGCCTAAGGAAATACCCCGAATCCCTGCGGCTGCGGCTTCTGGATGCCCTGCATTGGGACTCTCCGTTTTATCCCGATCTCTATGATAGTAGGTCCAAGCGTCTCGTCTACTTCGCCCCCCATAAGGGCCTACAAGAAGCATGAAGAAAGCCGTCAACCGAGCCGGTACATAGTTTAAGACATCATCCATTTTGGCAGATACGCGGCCAAAATGAAGATGACGCGGAGTTTTGTATCCCACCATGGAGTCTAGGGTGTTTATTGCTTTATACCCCCACATCCCCACAGGACCCAAGAGGCACCCATAAAATAGTGGAGCTAGGACACCATCTGATGTATTTTCAGTAACGGTCTCCAGGACCCCTTTCACCACTTCTTCCTCTGACATGTGACCTGTATCCCTTGTGACCAAATAAGAAAGCTTTCCCCTGGCATCTTCTAGATCTCCCTTGACCAATGCCTCATAGATGCGCCTGGCCTCCCTTTCTAAGGAACGCTTCGCAAGTCCCAGCCAAAAGAGTAGCGCTGAAGCAAACATGAAAAGCCAAGGGGCAATGTGCCTAGCCAATAGCAGCACCAGTGCTACCGCGGCCATGGTGCCAAAGGTGATGACAAAAAACAAAAGGCCTCCTAAGATTCTTTGGGATTTCGGGGACTTTTCCCAGGGATGAAGCTTCTTTTCAATGCGTAAAATGGCTCTTCCCAGGAAAATCACCGGGTGTGGAAACCATGAAGGGTCTCCTAACACCTGATCCAATAGAGCGCCTAACAGTAGGGCCATGGCCATGCTATTCATGAAGGATGTCATAGATCTCCTCCATGGATAAGCTTTCCCGAAGGGTCTTTGCCAAGAGATTCAACGAAGCTTCCTTTTTTTCTCCATAGTCCATGAAAGGACCCTTCAAAGGCTTCAAGCCTTTTCTTTCTCGTAGCATATTGAGGAAGGATCTGGTAAAGGCGCCTTGATCAAAAAGCCCATGGAGATAGGTGCCAAAAAGGCCTTCCGTCAAGGAAAAATATCCCTCTTCTTCCCAAGTGTCATCCTTTTCTAGATAAAACATAGGGTCATGCTCCTGTAACGCCACGGTTTTCCCTCTATGGAGTTCATAGCCCTTCACCGGGCTATTCAGCGAAGCACTATAGCCCTTTCGTTGTAGGGTGATTTTCTTTTCTGCTAAAGTGGTCTCCATGGGTAATAGCCCAAATCCCTTCATCTCCTCTAAGGGAGATTCCAGGTGTTCTGGGTCTTTCAACCTTTCCCCCATCATCTGATAGCCCCCACAGATGCCCCCAATGAACGTACCGTTTTTATGCGCCTTCCTAAGGGCTTCTTCCATGCCATGGGCTTTTAACATGGCCAAATCTTCCAAGGTATTTTTTGTCCCCGGTAGAAGGATGAGATCTAAGCCTTCTAAGGAATCCCCTGGTAAAAGTATTTTTACCGCCACATCCTCTTG
>DOKV01000125.1 GCA_003510765.1 Clostridiaceae bacterium
ACAAATTAACATATGTCGGACAATTAACATGTCAAAAGGCACCCCTCGCCCGAAGCCGATTCATCTCATGACTGAAGTCACGAGTGTTCTCGGCTAATCTATAAATCACATGAGACGCTTCGCTTTCACTGGCTTTCAGTAAAATGTCCGAAAAACAGGCGTACGCCTGCCCTTGATTTTTTGCCAATCTGAGATAATCTTTGCCCTCATAAATGGTCAGGGACAACTGATTTTGCAAAGCCTTGGCCACGGTGCTTTTACCTGTACAACTGGGCCCCATAAATAGATATACCATTGTTCATTCCTCCACTTTTTCATGAAATTTTTACGACTTCTTAGCCTCATGGGCAATGGAAACTATTTTTTTCACCACGTCTTCCATCTGGTCATCAGAAATTCCGCTATAGGGAAACACCAAGATGCGATTGTCTGGATACTCTTCCACGCCTTCCAAGAGAATGCCTTCTTCTCTGGCTATGTGCACCATCTTTTCCAGCTGGATCTTGGGGGCAAAGGAAAGCACCACATGGAGTCCTGATTCTTTGCCCACCAATTGGAAATCCTTGGTGGGATTTTTCTTAAAGGCATCCACCAGGAGCTGATTTTTCTTGCCATAGAGCATGCGAATTCTCCGAAGATGTCTTAGAAAAGATCCTTCCTTCATATAGCTGGCCAAGGCCAACTGCTCAATTTTAGACACAGATTGTGAATAGCGATTGCGCACCTCATGAAAACTTGGCAGCAGTGCTTTGGGCAAGATGATGAAACTGATACGCAGGGACGGAAGCAAAAGCTTGGAAAAAGACCCTGCATAAATCACCCGGTCACTGGTGGAGATGCCTTGAAGTGCTGGTACTGGATAGCCTTCATAGCGGAGCATGCTGTCATAATCATCTTCGATGATGTATCCATCCACCCGTTCTGCCCATGAAAGAAGCTGCATGCGCTTTTTGATGGGCATCACACTGCCTGTGGGATACTGATGGGAAGGGGACACATAGACAATTTTTGCACTGCTTTCTTCCAGCTCCTTTAAGACCAACCCTTCCTCATCAATGGGAATCTTCATGGTGTCATAGCCATGATCTTCAAAAATGTACATGCCTTTGGAAAATCCTGGGTATTCAAAGGCGATTTCCTTAGTTTTTTGCCGAAGAAAAGCCGCCAAGAGGCTGAAAAGCACCTGGATTCCTGCTCCCACCACCACTTGGGAAGGCTTTGCCCGAACACCCCTGGATTGATAGATGAACTTGGCTATCTCGTAGCGTAGCGCATATTCCCCTTGACAGTCCCCAGCACTTAAGAGCGCTTCTTGCTCATACTCTAGGACGCCATTGATGGCTTTCTTCCATTCTTGAAAGTGAAAGGTTCCTTCGCTGGCTCCGTCTGTGACCACCTCTTGAAATGGCTCCTCTTCCTCAATGCTATGGGGCAGTTCCTCCCCAAAGATCATGGTGGTGCTCTCCAGGTCCTGGACGAAATAGCCACTCTTGGGCACGCTCTCCACAAATCCTTCCACCAAAAGCTGATTGTAGGCATTTTCCACCGTGATTTTACTCACCCCCAAAGAACTGGCCACAGAACGCACCGAAGGGAGCTTTTCTCCTTTTTTCATGCGCCCTTTTAACATGTCTTCTTTGAGCCTTTGATAAAGCTGCATATATTTGGGGACACCAGTCCCCTCTTCAAACTGCATCAAAAAACCAATCATCTTCATCCTCCTGGGATCTGACCCTATCAACTTCTCTTGTATTGCACCTATAGATGATGTCAATTATAAATTATACTCTAGTTGAATACAAGCAGAAAGGGATTAGCAAAATGAAAAGTAACATTCGTATTTTAACCTATACCGCACTGATGACCGCCTTTGTGTTCATCACCACCTCGGTCATTAAAATCCCCATCCCCTTCACCAATGGATACATCCATGCAGGGGATACGGCCATCTTTTTAGGGGGGATTCTTCTGGGCCCTGTCCATGGCGCCATTGCCGCAGGCCTTGGGTCCATGCTGGCAGATGTCCTGGGTGGCTATGCCCACTGGGCCATTCCAACCCTTGTGATCAAAGGACTCATGGGCTTTTTGGTGGGGTACTTCTCCAGCGAAAAAAGAAATCAAAAGCATGTGCTCTGGGGCACTTCCTTGGTATGGTTTTCCGTCCTCCTCTACTTCATGGTGCACATAGGCAACCAAGCTATGGGCACCATTCAAGAAAGTGTTGAGGGGCTCAGTACTTTGGCATTGGCTGAAGCTTTGGTCAGTCGAGTGCACGGACAGCTTCTTTTCACAGCCTTGGGCTTACCTCTTCTAGGCCTCCTACTCTTTAAGCTCAAAGACCGCTATGGCATCACTCTAAGTCAATTGGTAGGGATGATCGTGGCAGGGATATGGATGGTCCTCGGTTATTATGTGGCTGCTGGCATCATCTACGGAAACTTCTTAGTGCCCATTTTCAGCGTGCCTTGGAACATCGTCCAGTTCGCCATGGGTGGCATCTTAGCCTTTGTGATCAATCAAGGTCTCCTACGGGCCCATGTCCATCAAAGGCTCTTACAACATCGTTCTTAACCTAAAAAAGGTGCAGCTACTTCCCCCTATCCGGGGACGTGTGCTGCACCTTTTGTCCGTTCAGCCTAATGCCCTTCCCCAAGCTTGGGATCTATATGGCCTCACAAAGCTTCTTCTAGGCTTTCACGAAAATTTTCCAGACCATTACACGATACCTACATATCCGGTGTGTTTCTAGAACCCTCCCAGAGCGTACTTGAAGATGCTTCAGAATACTCTCAATAGTCTCTATACATCTATTGAGCACCCATTTTCACCATGGTATTCTATGGGTATAGGCATCTGAATACTTCAGGTGATGCATCGGCCACAGAGACTGCCATGAGGAGTAGTATCGGTGCCAGGTCGCATTAGCACTTGGCCCAGTTGAAGTGGGTTACCCATCTAAAAGGAGGC
>DOKV01000109.1 GCA_003510765.1 Clostridiaceae bacterium
CCATTTCTTTTTGTAATTCCATTGTAAAACATTTTTATCTTTGTGACTATCAGGTATACTGATACTACGAAGAAGGAGTGTTGCTTACTATGAGGCCAATGACCAAAATCACTTTAAAAGCCCTTTCCAGCATTGATTTAAACATCAAAAAAAATTATAGATTTTATAGAAAGGTGCAAAAAATCATCAAGGCACCTGCAAAACTTCCCTATGGCGCCTTAGACCATAAAATCATGGTGGGAGAACGAGAAATTCCCATCCGGGTATTCATGCCTGAGGATGGATCTTTGCAAAAGCTCATCCTCTTTTTTCATGGTGGAGGATGGGTCATTGGGGACATCGACTCCTATACCCCCGTTTGTCTTGCCCTGGCTAAGGAACTCAAGCAAGCGGTGATTTCTGTGGATTATCGCTTGGCTCCTGAGCATCCCTTTCCTAAAGGCCTTACGGATTGCTATCACGTTCTCCAAGAGATGGTGAAAGAAGCGGATGTCATAGGAATCCATCCCGATGATATTACCCTCATAGGTGATAGCGCAGGAGGCAATCTTGCGGCTGCTGTCTCTTTACTGGCCCGAAACAAAGGAACTTTTGTCCCCAAAAGGCAAGTTCTCCTTTATCCTGCCACTTATCACGATCATTCCCCTTCTTCTCCTTATACTTCTATTCATGAAAACGGAGAAGATTTTATTCTCACCACCAAACGCATTGAAGAGTACATGGACCTTTATGTTCCTTTGAAAAAAGAGCGACGTAACCCTTATGTGGCGCCTCTTTTGGCAGAGAATCATGAGCACCTACCCACAACCCTCATCATTACTGCGCAGTATGATCCTTTAAGAGATGAGGGGCTCGACTATGGTGAAAAACTTCGAGCCGCTGGAAATACCGTGCGCTCTTTCACCATAAAAGATGCCATCCACGGCTATATGGGTACCCCCTTAGCTGAAGAGGCCATCACGAAAACCCATACACTCATCAAACTGTTTTTACAAGAAACCTAAAAGGAGGTGGATCCTTTGAAGGACATCCCAAAAATCAAATGGACAAAACTAGACAATGCCTCTAAAATTTTCCCTTCTACCATGACCCAAAGAGATACCAAGATCTTTCGTTTTTCTTGTTATCTCAAAGAAGCTGTAGACCAAGAGGCTTTGAAAAAAGCCATTCCCCCTACTCTGGAGAGTTTTCCCATCTACAAGTCCGTCTTGCGTCGTGGGGTATTTTGGTACTATTTTGAAGAAAGTATCCTGATGCCAACGGTGGAGGTAGAAAACAAAAACATCTGTGCCCCCCTTTATCTCAAAGAAGAACGCGGGTTACTCTTTCGGATTTTTTATTATAACAATAGACTCAGTGTTGAGATTTTCCATGCTTTAAGTGATGGGGCTGGGGCCATTTGGTTCTTTGAAACACTGCTCTATCATTATTTCACCATCAAATACCATGATGTTTTGCCTGCTTCTTTATTAAGACTTGATCCAAAGGCCGCCATCAGTCAAAAAATGGATGACAGTTTTGAAAAGACGTATTTTAGAAACAAAGGCATCAAAGAAGAAAAGGCCCCAAAAATCAAAGGACCTGCCTATAGATTAAAGGGGACAAAAGTAGAAGAGCATAAAACCAAGCTTCTAGAAGGAACCTTGTCTACCAAAGAAGTCTTGTCTTTAGCGCACACATACAACACCACTTTAACCGTATTCTTAACGGCTTTATATTTTTATACCATCTACAAAGAGATGCCAAAGAAGATGCATCGATATCCAATCATCTTACAAGTACCCATTAATTTGAGACCTTACTTTGGGTCCAGTACTGCACGAAACTTTTTTGCCACCATGAATATCACTTTAGACCCCACCCTAAAAGACTGGTCTTTGGAGGAGATCATCTTGCATGTGGAGGCGCAGTTTAAGGAAGAAATGCACGTGGACAAAGTAAAGAGCCATTTGGACCATCTCATGTCCTTGGAAAAGAATCCTTTTACAAGAATTCTGCCCCTTCCGTTAAAAGACATCACCTTGAAAATTGCCAATGCATTAAAGGACCGTCATATCACCTCCTCCATTTCCAATGTGGGACGGATTCAAGTGACACCTGAATTTCATCCTTTCATCGAGAAGTTTAGCGTTTTCGTCAGTGCAAGAAGACCTCAGATTGTGGTGTGTTCCTACGAAGATCAATTGGTCATAAGCTTTATTTCTCCCTTCCATGATACGGAACTTCAACGGGTATTCTTTCAATTTTTCACAGAAAGAGGTCTAGAGGTTTCCATCTCTAGTAATCTCTAAGGAGGTCTCACCATGCAACATTGTGAACATTGTCACGTAAAAATTATTGAAACTCGGGACCGCTGTCCTTTATGCGGGAATGCCCTGGAAAAAGAAGAGGTTCCCCTAAAGACCACTTTTCCTGTGATTCCTCCATACATTAAAAGTCAAAGTAAAATAAAAGTGCTCCTCTTTGTCTCTGTGGTTCTAGTCATTCTAAGCTTTACCCTCTATGCCTTTTATCCTACAGAGCTCAATTGGCCTCTTTTGGTACTTTTTGGCTTAACAAGTCTATGGCTAGATTTGGCTTTTCTCGTTCGAAAAAGATTTCGTATACCTAAAAAGATTGTCTGGCAAGTCTTCATCCTTTCCCTATTGGCTCTTTTTTGGGATTGGAATATCGGGTGGCGAGGCTGGTCCATCACCTACGTGATTCCCTTTTTACAAATTCTTGCCTTGATTCTCATGTATGCCATTGCACTGATTATGAAGCTTCAGAGTAAAGATTTCATTACCTATGCCTTTATGTCTGCACTTTTTGGCTTCACGCCGCTACTTTTTCTCATTTTTGATTGGGTGAGTGTTCACTACCCTTCCATCCTCAGCATCACCACCAGCAGCATCATTCTTTCTGCCATTCTTATTCTACAATGGGACAGTATTCGCTCTGAATTCATGAAAAGGCTCCATATGTGATTTAAAGATCAAAGACGTACTACAGATCTTTTATTTAGTAAAAGTTTGTGTGTGAATAATGTAAAGAAGTGGTTTTGGTATCCTTATATGGATAGCAAAACCACTTCTTTACGGGAGTGTCACCACCACTTCTTCTAGATCTTTCACGAAACCACCTACATAAATCTTCCATTCACCTTGAACCAATATTCGTCGGACCTTGATGGAAGAAGGTCTATTCATGAAGGCTCCTTGATAAAAAATCTTCGTCACGGGCGCGTCTTGGGGCAGCACATGATGATGAAC
>DOKV01000037.1 GCA_003510765.1 Clostridiaceae bacterium
ATCGTGGGGAACAAGCCTCTAAAGGGTGAGGAAAAGGATGCGGTGCGCAAGGAGGTCATGAGACTGCTTACAGAGAAGTATGGCATGGTGGAAGAGGATTTCCTTTCTGCAGAATTAGAAGTGGTGCCTGCTGGACGGGCAAGAGAAGCTGGCTTAGACCGTAGCATGATCATGGCCTATGGTCATGATGATAGAGTTTGTGCCTTCACTTCCTTGGTGGCCATGCTGGAGAAAGAACAGGTGAAGAGAACCTCTTGTACCCTTCTAGTGGACAAAGAGGAAATTGGGTCTGTGGGGGCCACAGGCATGCAGTCTAGATTCTTTGAAAATACTGTGGCAGAGCTCCTAGAAGCCATGGGCATCTATAGTGAACTGACCTTAAGACGTGCCTTGGCAAATTCAAGAATGCTTTCCTCTGATGTCAGTGCAGGATTTGATCCTACCTACCCCCAAGCCTTCGAGAAGAAAAATGCAGCCTTCTTAGCCAAGGGGATGGTCTTTAATAAGTTTACAGGTTCTGGTGGAAAAGGTGGGTCCAATGATGCCAATCCTGAGTACATGGCAGACCTGAGAAGAATTTTAGACGAAGAAAAGGTCTCTTACCAAACAGCGGAGCTTGGGAAAGTAGATGTGGGTGGTGGTGGAACCATTGCCTATATTCTAGCCCTTTATGGCATGGAAGTCATTGACTGTGGCGTGGCTGTTCTAAATATGCACGCGCCTTGGGAAGTGGTGAGTAAGGCAGATGTTTATGAAGCCAAAAAAGGATACATGGCCTTTTTAGCAAACTAACAGGAACCAGGAAGAAGAGAAGGAAATCTCTATGGATTTTCTTTCTTCTTCTTTTTCTTTTGATGGAAAAAGAATTCTGTGGTAAATTGAGGTAGATAAGAATTCCCTTGGGACGAGAAATGGAGTAACCTATGCAAAAGAAAGATCTATTAGAAATCAAAAAAAGATATAAGAAAGAGGCGGCTACCTTTAGTAAAATGGCAGGTTGTTATGTCAACGGGGAAAAGGCCATCGTCACGAAGTTTCGAGAAACCTTTCTCAATTTAGAAGATGACGAGTTCCACAAGTATTTAGAGATTGCGAAAAAGGTATTGAGTGGCACCATTGGCAACCATATTTTATCACTGCAGTTTGATGAAGAAAAAGAAGAAGAACAAATGCAAAGCTTCTATATGGATTTGAAAAGAACCAGATTGTTAAAGGATGACCTTTTAGATGCCTTTTATGAGAAGGTCATAGATACCTATGAATATGTGGGGAACTATATCATTTTACTTTTCCACGATGCCTATGATGTCATCACCAAAACAGAAGACAACATGAAAGTGGATGAGTCAGAAGAAGTGTATGAATATGTCCTGTGTGCCATTTGTCCGGTGTCTTTATCAGATCCAGGGCTCAGCTATGTGGAGGATGAGAATAAAATCCGTGCCAGGCATCGAGATTGGGTGGTGGAAATGCCCAAAAATGGATTTGTCTACCCTGCGTTCATTGATCGCAGTCAAGACATCGATCAGGTGATGTATTACAGTAAAAATCCAAAAGAGCCCCATGTGGAGCTCATGGAAGAGATTTTAGGATGCAAGGTGAAGGAGACGGCGTCCCTTCAAAAGGAATCCTTCCAAGCCATGGTCAAGGGCGTTTTAGCTGAGGAGAAGGAAGATGCCGATGGCCTGTTCATGGACATCCAAGATCAGCTACACGGACGTTTGGTGGAATTTAAAGAGACCTATAGTGATGCGGATGTAGCACCCATGGTGCTCCGCCAAGATGAAGTGGAGGATCTTCTTCGAGATAGTGGGGTGCCAGAGAAGCACACTGTGGAAATCGCCAAAAGCTATGAACAGTATTATGGGGTAGACCTCCCCTTGGCTGAGAGTCTTCTGGATCAAAAGGTTCTCAAAGAGAAGGATCAAAGAAGGCGAGAAGAGCACTTAAAAAAGGAAGTACAACTACTACAAGGAGAGCTGAAAAAAGCCAAAGTAGAGGCTCCGGTGGAAGAGTATCCTGTGGTCATGAAGGTAAAAGATGAAAAAGTCTCCATCATACGTACAGAAATGCTGGGGGGCAAGAAGTGCCTTGTCATTCCCTTGGAAGATCATGAAGGGGCACTGGTCAATGGTGAAAAACACGGCCTATAACAAGTAGATACATAAAGCGTAAGTGAGGGTTCTTCTGAGGGAAGATCCAAGAAGACTTACGCTTTTTTTGTGGACAAAGAAAAAGAGGATGGGGACAGAGGACAGCTTCTTGTGGATAACTTTCAGAACAAAGAAAATCCACCTTTAGGAGGAGAGAGGTAGAGGGGAACCCATACTTTCTTAGGAGGAAAAAAGTGCCTTCTTTCTAGTAGAATAATAGTAGGAAATCTTAGGAAATCTTATAGAAAGAGAGGCGCGGTTCATGACACTGAAAGCATTACTAAACTTATGGATTCTCTTATCCTTGGGGATTATTTTGGTATGTTTGGGTGCGCTTCTTCTTTGGCCAGCGCGCCCTACAGGACTCCTTCTTTGGCTACTCCTACTGGGTCTTGGGTTTATGTCCTATCCCTTAAAGAAGCGACAAGCCTTGAAACTGATTTTAGACAACCCCATGGTGGTGGGGGTGTATCCTTTGGAAGAGCATGGGAAGCGGGTGGAGGAGAAGGCGAA
>DOKV01000009.1 GCA_003510765.1 Clostridiaceae bacterium
GGCTTTTTTAAGAACTCTTTTTTCATGAGGACAAAGGATTTTAAAAGATCCGTTAGTCTAGATTCAGCTTCTTTTCCAAATGGTATTTGGTGAAGAAGTAGAAGAGGACGGCCTTCACCGAGGTGTAGACAAGATACACGGTCATGAAGCTTTTGAAGAACTGGAAGATGTCTTCTATGTTTTGGAACATGGTCTCATCCATGACCATTTGGAGCCATGGCGATTCTCGAAAGAAGAAGGTCCCCCCAAGACTTACCACGCTCTCAAAAATGTTGAAGGCCATGGAGATGACGATGAATACCAAGATGCCTCCCAGGACACGGTTTTTGGTGATGCTGTAGGACTGTGCAATGCTCAAGGATGCATAGACCTGAAGAAGAGATTGAAGAATTCCCACAACGGTTAACAGCACCAGGAGCAAAAGAAACATGTAGTCTTTAGGCAAAGTATCCCAAAGGATACGGAGATCCAAGAAAGAGATGTGTCTAAAGGTGATGAACAAAATGGAAAGAAGGAAAATCAATCCGCTGAGAAGAATCCACAGCATGGAGCTGAGGAGTTTGGCATGGATCAGGGTAGTGACTTTTGTTGGTAGAGTAAACATCAAGTATCCTTCGTCTCCTAAAAGATTTTTGTCAAACCTCGTTACGATCAGGATCACGGTCATGACCATGAGGCCCATGAAACTAAGGCCAAGAATTGTAGGTAAAAGGAAATTTAAAAAAGGCAAAAAGGTTTCATTGACTCCACGTAGGCCAATGATTAGGGATAAGGTTAAAATGGCCAAGTAGATGGGTAAGAAATACCGAGCGGTGGCTTTCAGTTCGTATTTCATGAGTTTTCTTAGCATTTGAACACCTCCCGGAACAGTTCGTCGATGGACTGCCCACTTTTCTCTCGAATGTCTTCTACACTGGCATAATCATAGATGCCACCATCTTTTAAAAAAATCACTTCATCAAAGATCTTTTCGATGTCACTGATGAGATGGGTAGAGATGAGCAAGGTGGCGCCTTCTGCATAGTTGCTTAAGATGGTGGACAAAATATAGTCTCTGGCGGCAGGGTCTACGCCTCCAATGGGTTCATCTAGAAGATAGACTTCTGCTTTCCGAGACATGACCAAAATCAGCTGCACTTTTTCTTTGTTCCCTTTGGAAAGAGTCTTTAAGGCCGCTTTGGGGTCGATGTGTAGCGCCTCTAGCATGGTCATGGCTTTGTCTCTTTGGAAGTCTTCATAGAAATCCTCAAAGAAGTCTAGGAGCTCATGGACTTTCATCCAGTCGTTGAGATAGGTTCGCTCTGGCAAATAAGAGATGAGTCCTTTGCTCTCTATGGAGGGAGCATGACCACCGATGAGGACCTCTCCCTCCGTAGGGGCCAAAAGACCATTTAAAATCTTAAACAAGGTGGACTTGCCGCTGCCGTTGGGTCCTAAGAGCCCGATGATTTTTCCTTTGGGAATGGTTAAGGTGACGTTATCCAAGGCTTTGGTTTTACCAAAGTGTTTGGATAGGTGTTTCAACTGGATGATGGGGTCCATCATATTGCTCCCTCCTTCATATGGGTGTCGATGAGTGCGTGAAGTTCGTCCTTGGTAAGGCCCAAGGTTGTGAGTTCCTTGATACAGGGGAGTAATTTTTCCTTGAGATACTCCTCTCGTAGTTTATTAATCTGGGCTTCCTTTTGGGTGATGAATTTCCCAGTGGTGCGTTCGCTTTCAATGAGTCCTTGATTTTCTAACTCTTGTAAGGCTTTTTGCATGGTATTGGGATTCACCTTGGCTTCTTTGGCCAAATCTCGGATGGATGGTAGTTTTTCACCTGGTTTCAGTTCGCCACTGAGTATCTTACGCTGGATTTCGTCAATGATTTGGAGATAGATGGGAATGCTGTTGTCAAAATTCCATGGCACAGGGATTCCTCCTTTGCTTGTATTATTGTATTAAGTGATTAATACAATAATACGGATCTAGGGGGTAAATGTCAAGAAGAAACCGAAAAAAACCCCCTTCAAAGAGAAATCCTGAGGATCTTCCAAGGGGGCATAGACGTTTATTGGGCGAGTTTTCTCCTTAAGATTTAGAGCGCTAAGGGGTGCTAGACTTTAGGGTGAACCAAGCACAGAGGAAATACAGAAGACTTTGCAAGGCAAAGAGAAGCCCCAAAAAGGGTGCTTTGCCTGGCCAAGGAATCACCGCTGCCAAGATCATAAAGAGCCCGCCATAGAGAAATATGTGCCGTGCCTTTTTTGGTTGGGTCATGGAAACACCTCCCATAGTGTCCTCGTTGTGTTTTAAGTTAGGATTATCCAGGTTCTTAGGCGTCCTCTTCCGTGGCCAAAAGGGTTTCCCATTCTTCATAGAGATCTTTTAGTTCTTCCTCTAGAAGGCCAATCTCTTCAGAAATTTCATAGGACTTTTTGATGTCCGTGAACACTTCTTCGGTGGTTAAGGCTTGGTTTAAGCTTTCCTTTTCTTCTTCCTTGGCTTCTATGGTGGCCTCTAGATGCTTCAGGTATTTTTTTCGTTCCCGAAGATCTTTTTCTCGGCCTTTCTTCTTTTTCTTTTCTTCTTGGGCTTTGGTCTTGTTCACTTCCCTGGGTACTTCTTGAGGATCAAAACGCAGTGGGTTTTGTTTTTTCTCTTGGTAATAGCTGTAATTGCCCAGATAGTGCTCCAGGCCGTCTTCTTTGAGTTCAAAAATGTTTTTCACCACTTTATTCAAGAAGTAACGGTCATGAGAGATGACGAAAATGGTGCCATCATAATCTAATAAGGCATCCTCCAAAGCTTCTCTTGAAGGGATGTCCAGATGATTGGTGGGTTCATCCAAGATGAGAAAGTTGGATTTTTTCAGCATGAGTTTCAATAGATTCACTCGGCATTTTTCTCCCCCAGAGAGGTTCTCCACCCGTTTAAAGACATCGTCGCCTCGGAAAAGGAAGCTGCCCAAATAGGTGCGTACTTCCCGTTCTGTGAGGTAGGGAAAGTCATCATGGATCTCGATCATGACGGTTTTCTCTGGGGCTAAATCACTTTGCTCTTGGTCATAGTAGCCCAGGGTGACATTTTTACCCAGGAGAATTTCGCCCTCATCAGCCTTCACCTCATTTAAGATCATTTTAAAGAGGGTAGTCTTTCCACGACCATTTTCACCAATGAGGGCCACCCGGTCACCTTTTCGGATATGGAAGGAAAGGCTGTGGAACAGTTTGGTGTCTTCAAAGGCTTTGGCGAGATTCTCCACCATGAGCACATCGGTACCGCTCTCGATCTCATTATGGAAGGAGATTTTGTAAGGGCTATGGGCCTTGGGCGGGGCCTCTAGGCGCTGGATTTTGTCCAGCATCTTTTGACGAGACTCCGCAGCACGAATGCTCTTTTCACGGTTGAAGGATTGATAACGCTTGATGATTTCCTCTTGACGCTGGATCTCTTCTTGCTGATGTTTGTAGGCTTTTAACTTGATTTCATAATCCTTTTCTTTCAGCACCAAGTACTTTGAGTAGGGGGCATGATAGGTATACACTTCCCCTTGAATCATTTCAAAGGTGTGGCTGGTGATGGAGTCTAAAAAGAACCGGTCATGGGAAATGATGAGCAAGGTCCCACGATAGGCCTTTAAGTATTCTTCCAGCCATTCGATGGCTTGCAGGTCTAGGTGGTTGGTGGGTTCATCTAATAAGATGATGTCTGGACTGCTTAAGAGCAGTTTGGCCAAGGCCACCCTAGTCTTTTGCCCCCCAGAGAGGATATCCACTTGTTTTTGGAACTCCTCATCCGTGAAGCCAAGGCCTCGAAGGACTTTGTGGACTTCCCCTTTATAGGTATGCCCTCCTAAGAGGTCATAGTCTTCTTGGACTTTCACATAGTCTGAAATGGCTTTTTCATGGGCCTCATGATGGGCTTCATCATAGGGCTTTTTCATCTCTTCTTCCAAATGGAGCATTTGATCTTCCAGGTCCATGAGATGCTGAAAAATCGATAGGGCCTCTTCATGGATGGTCAAAGAAGAATCCAAGGTACTCTTTTGAGAAAGATAGCCCAAGGTTTTGGTTTTGTCTATGAAGACATCCCCTTCATATTCGGTGATCTCTTTGGTGAGAATTTTAAAAAGGCTAGACTTGCCAGCCCCATTTTCACCAATGAGGGCCACTTTGTCGCCTTCGTTTATATTTAAGGTAATGGATTTTAAAATGACATCAATGCCATAACTGAGCTGGATGTCTTTTGTGGAGAGTACAATCATTTCATTTCACCTCTTGTCAATGGTTCTATTATACGGGATAGAGGGAAAGGGTGTAAAGGAATGTTTCCCCAGTGAGGATCCCAGAGAAAGAAGGTCTTTGGGCAGGTCTATACTAGAAGATGAATGTCAATAAAATAATTAGA
>DOKV01000013.1 GCA_003510765.1 Clostridiaceae bacterium
CCAATACTACTTTAAGCGCTTTATGTAGAAGATGGGTAGCTGTATGATTTCTTTCAGTAGCCAATCTCACTCGTCCACTCACTTCAAAATCTGCAGAGCCTTTTTGTAATGTTCCTTGGATTACGGTCACCTTATGGACGGTATTTCCACTTCTACTCTTTTTGGTGTCTGTAACCTCAGCCACCGCATCCCCCATGGTGATGGTTCCCGTGTCACCCACTTGTCCCCCCATTTCTGCATAAAAAGGCGTTTGGTCAGATACCACGTATCCACTCATTCCTTCTTCAAGGGTTTCTCTCACTTCTTCCTCATCATAAAGATAAAGAATCTCACAGGTTTCTTTCAAGGAGCCATAGCCTAAAAAGGTGGTTTCCACAAATTGACTCAGTGTATCGATGCCTGAGTTTTCTTGGCCCATATAGGAACTTTCTCCTCGGGCAGCCCTGGCTCGATGTCTTTGGCTTTCCATTTCCTTTTTAAAGGCTTCATGGTCCAAAGACAAACCCTTTTCTTCTAGTATTTCTTCAGTGAGCTCTAGGGGGAATCCATAAGTGTCGTAGAGCTTAAAAGCATGGGTGCCACTGAAGGTCTTACCGATGGTTTCTTTCACGTAATCCAGCAGGAGATTCATCCCTGCATCTAAGGTCTCATGGAACTTCTTTTCTTCCATATCCACGATTTTTTCGATGTATGCTCTTCTTTCTAGAAGGTCAGGATACGCCTCCCCATAACTTTCCATGACGGCATCAATGACTTGATTCAAGAACTGCTTGTCATAACCTAGGACTCTACCATGTCTGGCCGCTCTTCGAAGTAGTCTTCTCAGCACATAGCCTCTTCCTTCATTAGAAGGCAAGACGCCATCACCAATAAGAAAGGCCAGACTCTTGCTATGGTCTGCAATGATTCTTAAGGATACATCCTTTTCCTTGTCTTCTCCATAGACGACTCCTGTGATCTTGGACACCCTACCTAGGATGTTCTTCAATACATCGATGTCAAAAATGGAATCTACCCCTTGCATGATGGTGGCCATTCTTTCTAGCCCCATACCTGTGTCAATATTGGGGTTTGCCAAAGGGTGATAGACCCCTTCTTCATCTTTATCAAACTGTGTGAAGACAAGATTCCAAAACTCCGTCATTTCGTCTCGATCAGATGCCGCTACAAACTCCTCTGAAGTGGTAATCTTTTGGGACCCTTTATAGTAATGAATTTCAGAACAAGGACCACAAGGACCTACGCCGATTTCCCAGAAGTTATCTTCCTTGCCCAACCTAAAAATGTGGGTAGGATCGATGTCTGTTTTCTCTTCCCATAATTTGTAAGCTTCATCATCCTCCAAATATACCGTGGCAAAAAGCTTGCTCTTATCTATCTGTAGTATTTCTGTGACAAATTCCCAAGACCATGGGATGATTTCTTCTTTAAAATAATCCCCAAAGGAAAAATTTCCCAGCATTTCAAAGAAGGTGGCATGCCTTTTGGTTCGCCCAACATTCTCAATGTCCCCAGTACGAATGCATTTTTGACAAGTAGCCACTCTTTTAGAAGGAGGTACTTTCACGCCAGTAAAGTAGGGCTTCAATGGAGCCATGCCCGCATTGATTAGTAAGAGGGACTTGTCATCCTTGGGCACCAGTGGAAAGCTCTCCATCACCAGATGGGCTTTTTCCGTAAAAAAGTCTAAATATTTTTGTCTGATTTCATTGGTCGTCATGTTGTTCATCCTAAAACCTCCATAAATTAAAAATTTCAATAAAAAAAACCCTCATCCCTCCAAGGGACGAAAGCTATCCTTCCGCGGTACCACCCTAATTATGAACGCAACCACGTCCATCTCTTAAAGACCATGACTCCAAGGCAGCTTCATTCTCTCTCCCCAAAGGCTTGCACCTACCGCCTGTTCTCTATGTGGTGGAGAAGTGGAACTACTCATCCTCTTCTTCGTCATCTATTTGATTATTTCTCTAAAAGTATACCCATTGAGCGAAGGAAAGTCAATATGAAGTAATGCCCTTCTTCGCTTCATGTTTGACATTTTTTATCAACTTCATAGTCATATCTTGTTTCCTTTATTAACATACTCCAGTTTAGTACGTCCATTTTATGAAGACCTTCAAGATTTCTTTCAAGAACATTCCCAAGCAATTCAAAAAGAGGCCATAGGTTGTTCGCATCTCTTCCCTACACTAAGAGTAACCTTAAAACAATCACACTAGGAGGTTCATTATGAAAACACTTATTGGTATTTTTACATCAGAAGAACTGGCCATTCGCGCCATTAAAGGATTAAAAGCATCCGGCTATAAAGATGAAGACATCTCTGTCCTCACCAAAGAACGGGAGAAACAAGACCACATCGCTGAGAAAATGGGGGAAGAAGTTCTCCATAGAGAAGAACAGCCGGACAACTTTGCCAGCGGTGCAAAAGCCGGAGGTACATTAGGCGGCTTAGGCGGACTCCTTCTTGGTCTAGGGGCATTGACCATGCCTGGGATTGGCGCCATCGTTGCTGCAGGCCCCATCATAGGCGCCATCACCGGTGCACTGGCTGGCGGTGCTGTGGGTGGTCTTTCAGGAGCCCTCATGGATGCGGGGATCAAAGAACCCGAAGCTACAACCTATGCAGATCACATAGAAAAAGGGGACATCTTGGTCATGGTAGCGGAAAAAGATGGTACCAAAGATGACGTGTATGAGCATTTTCATAAACACCATGGCTTACGTGGAGAACCCCATGGACATGACAACCTTGACCATGATGAGGAGACGCTAAAAACTCCTCCCAACGTAGAAAACGAGAATCATGTGGTCACAGAGCATGAACAAGTGTTATCAGAAAAAGACCCTTACCGTGCCGACAAATCCTATGACCTAGATCGCAAACTTAGAGACGTTGATGAATTCTAACTACATTCTCAGGGTGGAGACCACCCATTGAGCTTGGAAATCCGGATCTCATCAGAGTCATTGACAAGAAGTGCCCACTTCATCATGATGCCCATCATTGAAGTGGAGCGTAGTTCACTCCCCTCAAAAAACACCCTCCCTTTAGTAAAAGGATGATCCCTGGAAAAATCCAGGGATCATCCTTTTTACTATCCACGCCTTTCTATTGAAGACTTCTTCTGTCTTCTTTTGGGCTTCCATCCACCGGAAAGGTATAACCATAAGGCCATGATGAGCACCATGGAAAATATTAAGAACGTATCTTCTGTATACACAAAATAATAAAATAAAATCACAGCCAAAAATAAGAGCAAAATCCCTAGGGTGCGTTGTTTCTTGAACCTCTCATGGCT
>DOKV01000167.1 GCA_003510765.1 Clostridiaceae bacterium
AGGGCCAAAGCCTTTTCTGCCCCTAGGACATAGGCTGTGGTCACATCCCCACCTAAGAGGGTGAGGACTTTGTCCCCTTTTCGCTCTGCAGGAACCCTGGGAATAGAGAGTCCACCGGATACTTCAGGACAAAAAGGGTAAAGATCAAAGCGCTCTTTAAGGGTCATAATCCAAGGGTAGTCAAAGGACTTCCCATCATAGCGCACCGCTTCTCCTAAAAGACAAGCGGAGACAAGAAGTTTTTCCTTCATCTTATTTCAAGGTGACAATGGTGACACCCTTTCCCCCTTCGCCATATTCGCCCAATCGATACTTCTTCACATGGGGATGATGACGGAACATATCCCACAGGTATTCTTTCAGCACCCCGGTGCCCATACCATGGATGATGGTTACTTCATTGAGGCCGCCTAAAGAGGCTTCATCTAAGTAGTAATCCACGGTGCGTTCTGCTTCCAAGGCATCAGACCCACGAACATCACAGCTTTGGGCAACGCTGCGAAGATTCAACCGGGCTTCTCTCTTTTCCATTTTGCGTTGCTGCTTGGTTTCTTTCACCACCACCAAATCTTTTTTATTCACAGAGAGCTTCATGATTCCTGCTTGGACCATGAGATCGCCTTTGGCATCAGGCAAGGTTAAAATGGATACTTTTTGATTTAAGGTGGACAAGAGGACTTCTTGTCCTTCTGTAAAGGAAGTCACTTCTTCCCCTTCCACCTTTTGGAACAGGCTTTCTCCGGTATCTTTGTCCAAATCTTTCTTTAAGGAATCTCGAAGGGTTTGGAGGCTTCGTCTACTGTCTTTTACCGAAAGGTTTTGCTCAATGTCTCGAAGATCTTTCAGCAGTTGGTCCGCTTTTTCCTTGGCCTCTGCCAGGTACTTTTTAGATTCTTCTCTGGCTTCTCGCAAGGCTTTTTCTCGAATTTCCTCAATGCGGTGGAGTTTTTTACTCAGCTCTTCTTCTTTCTTTTCCAAGGCTCTTTTGATATTTTCAGCCGTCCGAGCATCTTTGGAGGCATCACGTCTAGATTTTTCAAGGCTTTCGATGAGCTCTTCAAAACGTAAGGCTTCGTCGTCAATGAAGGCTCTGGAACGTTCAATGACCGCCTCGGATAAACCAAGTCTTTTGGAAATAAGAAAGGCATTGGATTTTCCTGGCACCCCAATGAGCAGCCGATAGGTAGGTCTTAGGGTTTCCACATTAAACTCCACGGAAGCGTTCAACGTTTTTGGGGATTTCAAGGCGTAGGCTTTCAGCTCACTATAATGGGTGGTGGCCAAAATCCTTGTGCCCCGCTCCTTTAATGTGTCTAAGATGGCCATGGCCAAAGCAGCCCCTTCTGTGGGGTCTGTTCCAGCCCCCAGTTCATCAAAGAGGACCAGGGATTTTTCATTGGCGGCATCCATGATGTTCACGATGTTCACCATATGGGAAGAAAAGGTGGATAAGCTTTGCTCGATGCTTTGTTCATCGCCAATATCCGCATAGATGTCTTTGAAAAGACCAATGCTGGAGCCTTGGGTCACAGGAAGGAGGATCCCAGCCATGGCCATGAGATGCAGTAACCCCACGGTCTTCAGCGTGACGGTTTTTCCTCCGGTATTGGGTCCTGTGATGATGATGGAGGTGACCCCTTCTTCCATGTAGATGGTGGAAGGCACCACCTCTTTATAAGGAATCAATGGATGCCGAGCATCCCTCAGATTGAAGGTCAAATCTTCTCGAACCTCAGGTAAGGTGCCGTCGGTTTCGCTGGCGTACTTGGCCTTGGCAAAAATCACATCTAAGGCATAGAGCACAGTAGCATTGGTTTGCACCAAAGAAAGATCTGTGGCCACCTTTCCAGAGAGGATCATGAGGATCCGTTCTATTTCAGCCCGCTCTTTGAGCATCAATTCTTTGATGTCATTGTTGAGGTTCACAAGGCCCATGGGCTCGATGAATAAAGTGGCTCCAGAAGCGCTTTGGTCATGGACCAATCCCTTCACTTGCCCTTTGTGTTCCGCCTTCACAGGAATCACATAACGGTCTCCACGCACGGTATAAATGGCATCTTGTAAGTATTTCTCATTTTCTCGGACCAGCCCTTGGATTTTGTCTTTCACAGAGTTTGTTTTTTCCCGGAGGGCACGTCTGATTTTTAGGAGGGTATCACTGGCCCCATCGGCCATTTCATTCTCCCCCACAATGGCACTATAGATGGCATTTTCCAAAGGGCGTAGAGAAGAGATGCCGTAGGTATGCTCCTTCAGGGCACGGATGGACTCTTCCTTCCCAATGTATTCCTTCAGTAGCCGTGCACTTTTCATGGCATTGGCTATTTTCAGGAGGCCATCCATGGACCCAGTGCCGCCTTTTCCAATGTAGTTGAGACTCCCTCGCACGTCATAGACCCCTTCAAAAGGTGCATTGCCCTTTTCTTCTAAAAGCCTTTTGGCCTCATAGGTTTCTTCCAGGGCAGATGTAATTTCAGTTTTGGTGGCAAAAGGTGCCAAAGTGAGTACCCCTTCTTTCCCTGGAGAAGAAACGGCATAAAAGGCAATCTTGTCACGAATTTTATTGAATTCTAGTTTCGTTAGGTTTTTTTCGGTCAATTACTCCACCCCTCTTTTATAATGTCCTCGATTGAAAGCCTCTAAAGGGAGGGGGGCTTCTGTGAGAAACGCTTCCACAACCCTTGTGGCTTCTTCATAAGTCTCTGTGGTTAAATCGATTCTATGGGCAGTGAATCCCATGGCTGAAATCTCTTTTGATGTGTCCAAAAGATTTTTGGGTTTGCCATTCATGATGTAGCTTCGACAAAAGATGTCTGTCATTACGGGGAAGGTTTCACCCATACGATCTTTTAACCGGAAGTGTTCTGTCATGCAAATTTCATTACATGGTGTTCCTTTCTTCATGCCTCCCACAGTGGCACCCACTGGGCAATATTCACTGTGCATCAGTTCTTGCCGCCCATAGAGCAAGGTGATGTAGCGTTCTTTATCCGTGAGGGCTTTCAACTCTTTTTTGTTGAGCTCTTCACTGACCATGGCCATGGAAAGATCCTCCCCATAAAAATCCAATGCTTTACTGTTCATGAGATTCAGTTTGTAATCCCCAATGATGGTAAAGTCCTTGGAGAGGGCGCGAATGACCCCAGCATTGTTGGTGACAATCCCTGCCAAGGGTCCTGCTTCTTCAAGGTTTCTCACTCGGGTCAAGACCCCATGGAGTTCTTGTCTTAGGATATTAGATACTTTCACGTAGATCTTCAAGTCGCTCTTCGACGCTAAAAGGGCCTTGATGTCAGAGAAGCTTACATACTCCGCGCCCCGATAAAATGGATAAAAGAGGAGCTCTTTGGCCCCATGGCATAGCGCCGCTTTCAGCTGATCTTTGGTGGAGATCGCCACCAAGCGTAGATGGGTGGCTGAGGGGGCTTTTATGGAGGGAAGCTTAGGTGTTTGTCCTTTAGGAAGAGGTCTTTTTTTACTCTGGATTTCCTTTGCGACGACCTCTTCTAACAAAAGACGCCGAAGCTCGTTAAGAACTTTCACCGGCAAAAATCCTTCTTCAAAGACGTCGAAATGCAAAGTGTCTATGACAAAGGGGTTCTCGCCACTTTTTTTCAAGGCTTCTTCCACACGTTCTTTTAACAACGGTGCTTTCAAAGCCTGTTCTACCAAAGAAGAGGTGCTTTTTTCATAGGTGTTGCCTTCATGGTGAAGGGATAAGGTGGCCACATGACCTGGCTTAAACACCAGGTGCGCAGTCAAGGGGATCTTTCGATCATAAAGACCGTTGTGGCTTCTACGAAGCTCTTCCATGAGCACCGCATCATAGGTTTTATAAAGAGGTCCTGCAGGAAGTTTTCCACGGCCTAGGAGGCTGACTAAAGACCCTTCTTCAGCCACATCTACCACTTGTCCCTTGAGGCGCAGCCCTTCCACCGTGAGTCCTTTTTCGCCTACACGGATGCCATCGCCTTTTCTCAAAGGCTTCGTCAGGGCAAGGGCCCCATCGCCCTTTACGGTCCCAATGGGGACCCCTGTATTTTTCGGGTAGTGAAAGGACATGAGATCACTGCCGATTTTCCCGAAAAACCATCCATCGGAGAGGCCTTCTCGGTTGAAGACCTTCAAGAGATTTTGACGATGGGTGGGGGATTTCTCCCCATCCAGGGCTTCTCTAAAGGATTTCACCGTGGCGGCCACATATTCAGGACGCTTCATTCGTCCTTCGATCTTTAAAGAGGATACACCGGTATCCACCAAAGCCTCTAGATCATCGATGGCGGTGATGTCTTTGGGACTCATGAGATAAGCCTTTGCACGAGAGATCTCTTGTTCATCTATCAGATCATAAGGCAGTCTACAAGGCTGTGCACAGCGTCCTCGATTGCCGCTCCGCCCCCCTAATATACTACTCATGAGGCATTGACCAGAGTAGCTGATGCAAAGGGCACCATGGACAAAGACTTCTGTTTCAACCCCTAAGTCTTTACTGATGTGCCTCATTTCTTCAAAGGTGAGCTCCCGGGATAAAACGATGCGCTGGATGCCTTTTTCAGTGAAGTATAAGGCCCCTTCCCCATTATGCACTGTCATTTGAGTGGATGCATGGAGTTCGAAATCCGGTAAGGTTTCCTTTAAGCGCAAAATCAGTCCTGTATCTTGAACGATGAGGGCATCGACCCCAATTTCATACAAAAAATGAGCATAGGAAACAGCCTCTTCCAGCTCTTGATCTTTTAAGAGGGTGTTTAGGGTAATATTTACAAGGACGCCGTAACTGTGACAGTAGTCCACGGCATCCTCTAATTCTTTTTCTGTAAAATTTGTGGCATAGGCTCTGGCTGAAAACTTGGTCCCACCCAAATATACGGCGTTGGCACCATTTTGCACAGCCATAACCAAAGCCTCCATGCTGCCTGCTGGGGCTAATAATTCGATCCTTTTCACTACTCTTTACCTCATCTTCTCTTCTTCAAAAATTTCTCATCCATTATATCATAAAACCGGAACCCTAAGGCTCCGGTTTCCTTGATTCTTATGGGATCCCTAAAGGCTACTTGGATTTTTCCTTCAAGATGGGATTCTTTTCCCGCTTCTCTTTTTCTTTGTGCTCTTTGGTTTGGGTCAGCTGGGTATCAAAAAGCTTTTTTTGAAGCTCTAACACCTTATACTTATAAGACTGAAGCTCAAACTTTAGTTCTTTGCTTAGCTTGGATAAACTCTCATTCTCATCCCGGTATTCTTTGGCGCTGTCTTGAGTGAGTCGAAGCTCCGTTTCTAGGCGCTTGATTTCCCGTTCTTTTTGAAGCTTTTCTTTGCTGTCCTCTTGCTTTAGCTTAGACACTTCTTCCTGAAGCTTTTTGTTCTCCCTTTGGGTTTTTTCCAAAGCTACTTCTAGAAGCTTCATCTCTTCTTTGAGGCCTTCTGCTTTTTTGTACACAGAGCCTTCGGCGCTCTTTAAGCCCAGTAGTTCCGCCTCTTTTTTATTGGCCCGATCCACGGCATTTAAAGCAGCAAGGACTGAAGCGGAGGAGGTATCAATTTGATGGTTCCGCTCCAAAATGGAGGTGATCATCTGGTGTACTTCTTTCCCCACTTCTTTTAAATAGGCTTCGTTTTCTTCCCCTTTTAGGGTGTATTCTTGTCCACAGATGCGAACGGTCACTTTGTTCATTGGGTCCCCCATCTCCTTTCTGTCTGCTTTGTATCCATAAAGAACCTTCCGGTGTCTACACAAGAAGGTGTTTTTTCATTCAGTATCTCCTATTATAGACTGATTTTCAAAAAAAATCATCCGTCTTTAGGGAATTTCCAAAGACGGATGAGGAAGTTTGTGGGGATTCCTGAAAGAATTATAGTTGGACTATCTAAGTACAGCACCTAAAAGGTGTTCTAAAGTGCGGACAATTTTATCATGGACTTTGCTCACTTCTTTGTCTGTGAGGGTACGGTCTTTGTGTCGATAGACCAGGTTATAAGCAACACTTTTCTTCCCTTCAGGCAGCTGGGTCCCTTTATACACGTCAAAGAGGCTATAGCTTTCCAGGAGCTGTCCGCCTTGCTTTTTAAAGACCTTTTCCAGTTCTTGAACAAGGATGTCCTCCTCCAAAATTACTGCAATGTCTCGAGTTACAGAAGGATACTTTGGAATCTCTTGATACTTCTTTTCCCCTGTGGCCATTTCATAGAGGACAGCCAAATCCATTTCCAGGAGATAGGAAGTTTTTTCCATTTGATAGTTTCTAGAAACCTTGGGATGGATTTCCCCAAAGGTGCCAAGGAGCTTCTTACCAAGGAATAGGTCTGCAGATTTTCCCGGATGGAAGGACGGATGAGCAGAACGCTCATAAGTGAGATCCTTTAGCCCAAACTCTTCTGCCAGTACTTCCACCATCCCCTTGAGGTGATAGAAGAGATCTTGTCCATAAAGGCCAATGGCAAGGATTTCCTTTTCTAGAGGTAAGGATCCATCGGTTTTCAAGTAGATTTTGCCGATTTCATAAAGAGATGCTTCGTCATTACTTCGCGCCTCATTTCTTGCCAAGGACTCCATCATGGAGGAGAGCATGGTGGTTCTCATCACGGAGAAATCTTCACCTAAGGGGTTTTTGATTTCCACCATGTTTCTTAAGGGGGACGCCTCCGGGAGCATCAGCTTGTTTAAGTCTTTTCGAGAGATGAAACTGTAGCTGATGGACTCATATAGTCCTTGGGCCACCAACGTACGCTCTAGTTTTTGACGTAGGAGCTGATGAGGATAACGACCTCCTCGAGGAGCGTTTACATGGGGCTGCCTGGCCTGAATGTTGTTGTAGCCATAAATCCTGGCCACTTCCTCGGCAATATCTTCTTTGATGAACAAGTCGTTTCTAAAGGTGGGGGTTTGGAGATGGAGTAGATCCCCCTCCAGGTCCACTTGGATTTCTAAGGCCCTTAAGATCCTTGCCATGTTTTCCACGGAAATCTCTGTGCCTAAGAAGCCATTCAAATAGGAAGCGGAAACCGTCAAGGTGTTCTGGGTGCGAACCTCGTTATACACATCCACCGTGTAATTCAGCACTTTCCCAATGCCCAAGGCTTCAATGAGATGACACACACGGTCCATGGCTAACTCAGCCAGGTTTGGATCGATGTCTTTGTCAAATCGTGTGGAGGCATCGGTGCGAAGATTTAAATGTGCTGATGCTTTACGGATGGTGACCCCATGAAAATTGGCAGACTCTAAGATCACCCGGGTGGTATCTTCTTTGATTTCCGAGTCTAGTCCCCCCATGAGCCCTGCAAGCCCGATGATCTTTTCATCATCTTGAATGAGGAGGGTCTTTTCTTTCAAGGTTCTTTCGGTACCATCTAAAGTGGTGAATACTTCCCCGCCCTTGGCTTCTGTCACACGGATGAGGTCTTGGGTGATTTCTCTTTTATCAAAGGCATGGAGCGGTTGTCCCAGCTCCAGCATGACAAAGTTTGTCAAATCCACCAGGTTGTTTATGGGACGAATGCCCGCTTCAAGGATTCTCTTCTTGATCCATTCAGGGCTTTCACCAATTTTTACATCCACCACTTCCCTGGCCATATAACGACGTACCAAAGGGGTGTCCAGGGAAACTTTTATTGTTTCCTGGGTGCTGTCTTTAGTGGTAAAGTCCATGGCAGGTTTCTTCAAAGGCAATCCATAGACTGCGGCCACTTCTCTAGCCAGGCCCAGGATGCTGAGACAATCGGGGCGATTGGAGGTGATTTCCAAATCTAGAATGCCTCCATTTAAGTTTAGGGCGTCTTTGATGTCCACACCGATGATGGTGTCATGAGGGAGGATCATCAACCCATCACAGGTGCCCTTGTCCTTTAAGCCCAATTCTTCTTCAGAGCAAAACATCCCATTGGATAAAATGCCACGAAGCTTTCCTTTTTTGATCTCCACGCCTTCCCAAAGGGTAGATTGATGAAGGGCTGTGGGTACCACATCCCCTTCCTTCATGTTGGTGGCTGCGGTGACAATGATGATGGGTTCTTCTTGTCCAATGTCCACAGTGCAGACCTGAAGCTTGTCTGCTTCGGGGTGTTTTTCAATTTTTGTGATTTTTCCAGTGACAATGTTTTGGAGGATGTCAAAGGGATTTTCCAAGCCTTCCACCTTGGACCCGGATAGGGTTAAGGCATCTGCTAAGGTCTTTCCATCCACCTGAATGTCTACGTAATCTTTTAACCAACTGATGGGTAATTTCATGTTCTTTTTCCTCCTTTATTTGAACTGCTTTAGGAAACGCATATCGCTTTCATAAAGGAGTCGGATGTCGTCAATGCCAAACTTTTGCATGGTCATGCGGTCTAGGCCAAAACCAAAGGCAAATCCTGAGTATACTTCAGGATCAATGCCCCCTTTCTTCAGGACTTCTGGGTGTACCATGCCGCACCCAAGGAGCTCCATGAACCCTTCTCCTTTACACACCTTGCAGCCTTCTCCATGACAGACAAAGCAAGTGCCGTCCATTTCAGCAGAGGGCTCAGTGAATGGGAAATGATGGGGTCTAAACTTGGTGATGATGTCATCGCCATAGAGCTTTTTCACAAAGAGGTCTAAGGTCCCCTTAAGATCTGCAAAGGTAATGCCTTTATCGATGACCAATCCTTCGATCTGATAGAAGATGGGGGAATGGGTGGCATCCACATCATCAGAACGATACACTTTTCCTGGGGAGATCATCTTGATGGGGGGCTGCTGCTTTTCGATGGTGCGAATCTGCACAGGGGAGGTTTGGGTCCTTAACACCACTTGATCATCAATATAGAACGTATCTTGTTCCCCTCTTGCAGGATGATCCTTGGGGATGTTTAACGCTTCAAAGTTGTAATAATCCAGCTCCACTTCAGGGCCTTCTTCGATGGTAAAACCCATCTCTAGGAAGATGTTTTCAATTTTTTCCATGGTGATCATTAAGGGATGCTTGCCACCCAAGGGAGAGCGCACTCCAGGCAAGGTAATGTCTAAGACTTCATTTTTCAGCTTTTCTTCCGTGGCCTTTTCTTTTAGGGTTTCTTTCAGGGAGCGGATCTTCTCTTCTAGCTCTTCTTTGGCTTCATTCACAAGCTTTCCGACCAAAGGTCTTTCCTCTGGGCTTAGGCCGCCCATGCTCCTTAAGATTTGGGTGAACTCCCCTTTTTTGCCTAAGACTTCTACCCGAAGCTTCTCCAGCTCTTCACTGGAGCGCAGCGTGTCTAAACGCTCTTGGACTTTTTGTTTGATGGCGTCAATTTGTTCTCTCATGGTTTCCTCCATATGTTTGTAAAATAAAAAAACCGTCCCTATAAAATAGGGACGGAAAGTATCCGTGGTACCACCCTGATTGGCAAGAACTCCTTGCCCACTCAGTAAAAGATATCGGTTTAACCCGTCAGAGACTACTCATTGTATGCCTTCACCTCTGATGCTCCGAAGTGAACTTCGCAAAAGCCTTCCATAGAAAAGCTTACAGTCCATGGCTTTTCCTCCCTAAAAAGAAGATTCTTTTGTTACTCTCTTCATCTACGCAGTGCTATGTAGTTTTAAGTCTATCTCATTATAGAAGACATTCTCTTCTTTATCAAGCCCCTAGAAAAAAAGAACCCGGGCCTTGAAGCTGCTACAGGCGCTTTTGACGCACCCGTTCAAAGAGAATGATGGACGTGGCCACCGCAGCATTTAAGCTCTCCGCCTCCCCGGGCATGGGGATTTTAAGTAGGGTTGTGGCCTTCTCTTCCATGTCCTTGGAGACCCCTTTCCCTTCATTGCCAATGACCAAAATGAGTTTTCCACGAAGGTCTTCTTCGTAAATACTCTGGGTGGCGTTTAAGCTGGTCACGGCCAAGGGATAGCCTTCTGCCATGAATTGGGGAAGATGCGCGTCTCCATCTTGATAGATGGGCACATGAAACAAGGACCCCATGGCACTTCTCAGGACTTTTTCCCCATAAGGATCCACCGTATGCTTCCCAAAAAGAATGCCCCCACATCCAGCTGCATGGGCAGACCGGATGATGGTACCAAGATTCCCAGGGTCTTGCAAGCCATCTAGATACAGATAGAGCTCGGGGTCTTTGGTGGCTGAAGAGCTCTGTGGCCAGTGGTCCATGGATAACACCCCCACAATGCCTTGGGGATGCACCGTGTCGGAAAGTTCTTTGAGTACTTCTTGGCTCACGTGAAAGACTTCTTCCTCTTGGAGATGGGGCGCAATATAGCGCTGAAAATCCGTCTCCTTCTCGGCCACATAAAAGAGAGATTCCACGGGGATCTTTGCGCGAAAAGCTTCTTCTAAGAGGCGAAATCCTTCCACAAGAAAGACCCGTTCCTTCATCCTATGCTTTTTTTCTTTCAGCTTCTTCAAGGCTTTGATCCGAGGGTTGTGCTTACTTTCGATTTTAATTGTCTTCATTGCTCAAGAGCCCTTCCACTTTTGAGAGGTCATCAATGGACCCGATGACCATCAAAACGTCTCCTTGGTGAATGGTATCCGTGGCCCTGGGGGATATGTTGATGTCTTTCCCAGACTTCACCGCCATGATGTTGATGCCGTATTTGGCCCGGACATCCAAGGTTTGGATGTCTTTGTCCACCCACTCTTTGGGTACGGACACTTCAATGAGGGAATAATCTGGAGACAACTCAATGAAATCTAATATATTTGAAGATACTAAGCTGTGGGCCACGCGAATACCCATATCGTGTTCAGGCAAAATGACCTTATCTGCTCCTACTTTTGTTAAGAGCTTTGCGTGCATTTCATTGGTGGCCTTGGCCACCACTTTGGCTACACCAGCTTCTTTCAAGTTTAAGGTCACCATGATGGGGGACTGGATATTGGTGCCTATGGCCACCACGGCCAAATCAAAGTTTCGTACCCCTAAGGTTTTTAAGGCATGCTCATCGGTGGCATCCATTTGTACCGCATGGGTTACAGAGTCTGCAATCTCTTGGACGGTGTTTTCATCATCGTCTACGGCCAATACATCATAACCCATTTGAAAAAGGCTTCTGGCAATGCTCATGCCAAAGCGTCCAAGACCAATGACGATAAATTGTTTTGATTTCATAGTGTACTCCTTATCCGATCAGAAGTTTGCCTTCTGGATATTTGATGTTTGCTTTGTCTTGCTTGCCAGCTAAGGCCAGCATCACCGTTAAGGGACCAACCCTACCAAGATACATGATGAGGCCAATGGTGATTTTACCGATGGCCGAGAGGCTAGGGGTAAGTCCTTGGGAAAGGCCCACGGTGCCAAAGGCAGACATGACTTCATAAAGAATCATCTCAAAGGGTTGTCCAATCTCTGAGATGGATAAAACCATCACTCCTAGAATGATGATGGCAATGCCAAGTAAAAAGACAGCCACAGCACGATAGACGGTGCTGTGAGATAATCTACGACCATAGATTTCCGTATCTTCTCTGCCTTTTAAAACAGAGATCAGCGTAAAGAGCACAATGCCTAGGGTGGTGGTTTTGACGCCCCCTGCTGTGGACCCAGGTGAGCCTCCAATGAACATGTAGCCCATGGTCAACAGCTTTCCTGCAGGAGACATATCTTGATTTGAAATGCTGTTAAACCCTGCTGTCCTTGGGGTGGTAGCACTGAAAAATGCGTTGGTAAGCTTTTGACCAAAGCTCATATCCTTCATGGTCATGGGATTGTTCCATTCAAACACCAGCATGGAAGAGGTGCCCACAAGGAGAAGCACCAGGGAGATCACCAGCACCACTTTGGCATGTAAGGTGAAATTTTTCAGCTTCTTTTTTTCCCGAAGACCTGAGAGGATTTCTCGCCACACCAAATACCCTAACCCACCGATGTTGATGACTACAGCTAAGGTTAACAGCAAGAGAACATTGTCATTGAGCATCGTTAAGGAGGTATAATTTCCCAATAAATCAAAACCGGCATTGTTAAAGGCGGAGATGGCATGGAAGATGCCATAGTAGATGCCCTTTCCTGTGCCATAAAGAGGGATAAACTGGGTCATGAGCAGTAAGGCTGCTGTGCCTTGCACAGAAAGCGTGAAGAGGAGCATGTACCGAACATGCCGGATGACGCCCTGGAGGCCAAAGGTGTTGTATGCTTCTTGCATGACTAGGCGCTCTCTTAAAGAAATCTTTTTGCCCAGGATGATGGCGAAAATGGTGGATATGGCCATGAATCCAAGACCGCCAATTTCAATTAAGAACAAGATTACCAGTTGACCAAAGAAGGACCAGTAGGTCCCTGTATCCACCACCACAAGCCCTGTAACACATACGGCTGAGGTAGATGTAAATAGAGCATCTAGAAAATGTGTGCTCTCTCCAGAGACCGTAGCCACGGGCAGGGATAAAAGCACCGCACCGGTGAAGATCACTGAAGCAAATCCTAATGCTAGAATTTTAAAAGGACTCATAACTTTTTTTGTCTTGATGGTTTCCATAAGATCACCTCCACTGTGGGGTCGGCAGTAAAACGTCAAAAATAGCTTCTGGATTGAAGAGGCCATCTCCTAGGAGAGGGTCAGTTTTCATTATACCCCTTGAAACAGATGCATCCAAGGGTTCAAAAGAGAAAATTTCTTGAGATTTGTCTTGAGACGTAAAAAAGAGCCCTTTGGGTTTTCCAAGGGGCTCTTTTTAAAAGCTTATTAGGCGAGCTTAGACTTTGCAGTCTCAACAAGTACTGCAAATGCCTTTGGATCATGGATGGCGATCTCAGAAAGCATCTTTCTGTTGATGTCGATGCCAGCAATCTTCAAACCATTCATGAATCTTGAATAGCTTAGGCCATTCATTCTAGCAGCAGCGTTGATTCTAGCGATCCATAGTCTTCTGAAATCTCTCTTCTTCAGCTTTCTGCCGATGTAGGAATTTCTCTGTGCTCTAATTACTGTTTCGTTAGCGGTCTTAAATAGCTTACTCTTTCCACCATAGTAGCCTTTTGCAAGCTTTAATACTTTTTTATGATTCTTACGAGCGTTGACGGCTCTTTTTACTCTTGCCATTATTAATCCTCCTGTATCCTTCTTTTATAGGTATGGTAGCAACTTTCTCATTGCCTTTTCTTGAGTTGTAGAAACATACCCAGTCTTTCTAAGATTTCTCTTTCTTTTTGCAGACTTCTTAGTAAGGATATGGCTTCTGAAAGCTTTCCCTCTTTTGAGTTTTCCAGTTCCAGTTTTTCTGAATCTCTTGGCAGCGCCTCTATGGGTTTTCATTTTTGGCATCGTTTCTTCCTCCTAAAGTTTGTTACTTCTTTGGAGTCAGTATCATGATCATGTTACGCCCTTCCATCTTGGAAGGCTTCTCAATGGTACCGACATCCTCTAATTTTGATGCGAAATTACTCAGGATTTTATATCCATTTTCAGCGTAAGCGGCTTCACGGCCTCTAAATCTTACGGTGACCTTCACCTTGTCGCCATCGGTTAGGAATTCTCTTGCTTTGTTGGCCTTAATGGTTATGTCGTGCTCTTCTGTCTTTGGGCTAAAGCGAATTTCCTTTACAGTGATGACTTTCTGGTTCTTTTTGGCCTCTTTTTCCTTCTTGGCCTGTTCGTAGGTAAACTTATGATAATCCATAATCTTACATACAGGTGGTTTTGCTGTGGGGGAAATCATGACCAGGTCAAGATTTTGATCCTCTGCCATTCTCAGGGCTTCTTTTGAAGAAAGGATTCCCAGCTGTTCACCTTCACTAGAAATAAGTCTAACTTCTTTTTCTCTTATTTCAAAATTGATTGGGTTGTTTTGCTTAATAACTTTCACCTCCGGAGTTATCTTGCCTTTCTTAACGTCAAGACGCTAAAAAAGGACGGCATAGACCGTCCTCGAATTCACTTAAGAAATGAATTGTGACCATACAACGCGAGTCGTAGGGTGAGAAACGGTGGTTTCTTCTTGTACTGTACTAGTATATCATATTTCTTCAATGTGTCAACACTGAATTTTTACGACTTACTTTTGTGCTTCCCTAAGTTTACACTAGATGGGGCCCAGTTTCAAGGGGAAGCTACCTGGGGAAATAGAAAAAGAAGGTGGTGCCTTGGCCTAAGGTGCTCTCTACTTGAAGTTTTACCTCATGACGTTTGGCAATTTCTAAAGCAATGGCCAAGCCAAGACCTGTGCCTTTAGCATTTTCTTTATGGGTGCTTTTATAGAATCGATCAAAAATATGGCTGAGGGTTTCTGGGTCCATGCCCATGCCTTGATCTCGAATCTTCACAAGAACGTGTGCGGGTGCTTGCTCCACAGTGATGAAAATTTCTCCGTGATGCATGGAGAACTTTTGGGCGTTGTGAAGTACTGCCAAAAACATCTGGAGAAGACGTCCATAGTCCCCTAGTATTGGGAGCGTTTCATAGGGGCTTTCCAGATGGAGGCGCAACTGTTTTTCAGGTTCTAAAGACTCTGCGGCTTTGGTGACATCAGAGAGGACCATGGACAGATTGATCAGCTCCTTGTCAAATTTAAAGTCAGGGTTTTGCAACCTAGTTAGGTTCAATAGATCATCCACCAAACGCTGCAAGGCAAGCACCTCCAGGTACATCTGGTGGTGGTAGGCTTCAACTTGTAGGGGCTCTTTGATAATTTTGTCCTCAAGGGCCTCTAGGGACCCTCGCAACACCGTTACTGGGGTGCGCAGCTCGTGAGAAACGCTGGAGATGAAATCTTGGCGGCTTTTTTCAAGACGCAAAGATTCTTGCGAGGCTTCATGAAGTTTATACGAAAGAGCATCAATTTCTCTGGCTAGTTCCCCAATTTCATCCTGTTGGTCTACGCCAGTTTTGGCTTGGTAATCACCTTTGGATAAAAGATAGGCTGTTTTGTTCATCTTTTTTAAAGGAGCCACAAATTTTAAAGAAAAGATCACGCCAAAGACCATGGCGCTGATCAGCGCAAGAGCACTGCTAAGGAGGAGGATATTTAGGCCACTTTTAATGGAAGACTCGATGCTGGTGATGGGTGTATGGAGAAGTACAGCACCTAAAATCCCTTGATCATGGCCGATTATGGGCACGCCTACGGTAAGACTTTGGACATCCAATAGACCACTAAAATCTTCACTAAAGGCAACAGAACCTTCTAATGCTTCCTCAATGATGAGGTTGGCCCCTTCAGGTAAAGATCGTTGTTCAATTTCTCGACCTCGGGTCTCAAGAATCAACGATTCCTCTTGGTCCACCACCCATACATGTCCGCTAACAACGCTTTCCAGTGCCCTTAATACGGGGATGTAACCGCCCATATGACTACTACCCATGTTTCCAGAGCCCATGCCCCCAGAGCCCATGCCACGACCACTCCTTTGTTCTTCCTGGAGAAATGAGCTTAAGTTTTGAGAAATGGCTTCTGCACGGTCTTGGAGTTCTTCTTTTTGGTAAGTTAACGTATAGCTGCTGAAAAGACGTGTAAACAAGACGCCCATGAGCACAGAGAATAGGAGCAGAAGAGAAAGTATGAACAAAAGCAACTTTCTCGTGATTTTATGCTTCATCGTGCACCTCAAACTTATAGCCCATGCCCCAAACGGTTTTGATCTCCCATTTGGGATGAGGGTAGTGATCTACTTTGGATCGAAGTCTTTTGATATGAGAATCCACAGTTCTTGGATCGCCATAGTAATCATATCCCCATAAACTGTTTAATAGGTTGTCTCTGGTGAAGAGTTTGCCAGGAGTTTCAGCCAGAGTATAAAGAAGCTCAGTTTCCTTCTTTGTAAGTGAAATAGCCTCTCCATCAATTTCAACGGAGAAATCTTCTACATGGATCAGTAAATTATCATGAATGATGGTGGATGTTGAAGGCTTTTTTTCTGGTGTAAGACGCCTTAAGATGGCGCGTACTCTTGCCATGACTTCTCCAGGTGAAAAAGGCTTGACGATGTAGTCATCTGCGCCAATATCTAATCCCATGATACGTTCAAAGTCTTCTCCCCTTGCCGTAATCATAATAATGGGAACGTTAGAAGTTTTGCGAATTTCTCGACAGACCTGGAACCCGTCTAGCTCTGGCATCATCACATCTAACAAAACAAGATCAAAGGGCTCACTTTTAAAATACCTGAGGGCTTCTTCTCCATCATAAGCCACGGTAGGTAGATACCCTTCATTTTTAATATATTCACTTAAGATAGAAGTAATTTGTTGATGATCATCTGCAATGAGAATTTTCATGTTGTGCACATCCTTTATCTAGGTACTTTCTTCTATTTTATCATAGAAAAGAAGTTTGTTTTTTTTGTGAAGGATTGGAACTTGAACCTCTCATGGCTA
>DOKV01000148.1 GCA_003510765.1 Clostridiaceae bacterium
ATTGCAGCGCTTGCCACAGCCAAGCAGGCTTTCCAAGGCATGGATGGCCTATTAGAGATGGTGGAGCTGAAAAAAGAGGGCTTCTTAAGAGAGAAGGTTCGTGAAATCAAAGAAAGAGCCGTGCTCTTCATGGAGGAAATCCTTGAAACTGGAGGGTATTTCAAAGCCGTGGAAGAAGGATTCTTTGTAGATTCTGGCTATTATCCTGAAAGAAATGGCGATGGCATTGTACGAAAAATCGATGGTGGCCTCGCGGCGAACACGGTCTATGAAAAGGACGAAGACTACTTCGCCCCAGTACGTGCATTCTTTGGGCACAATCAAGTGCCAGAGGGGGTGCAGGATCCCAGTGAGGTCATCCACGGGGATACCTTGACTGTGCGCGAAAAGATTGTCTATATCGATGAACTAGACCCAGAAGACAACGTGGAAAAGCGACTGGAAGAAACCCGGAAGTACTTCACCAGAGAAGAGATCAAGCCTGAGGTAGAATGGGCTGGAGATGGCGTCATCTTACAAACCATGATGCTGCCTGTGGATGAGATGACTGCAGAAGCTGCTGCGGTGGAAATCGGTCGTCGTATGGGACTGTTGGATGTGGAAGTGGTCCATAAAGAAGTACTTCAAGAAGCAGAAGGCACCCTTGTGGAAATCAAAGGCCGTGTGGCCTTCTCCTTAGATGCGAAGGATTTAACCATTCCGAAGAAGCCAGAGCTTTATTCAGATGAGGAGATTAGAAAAGACGTGGAAGCCCATCCTTTAAAGATCGTGGCGGGCACCTTAGGCAATGATGAGCACTCCGTGGGCCTTCGAGAAATCATTGACATCAAGCATGGGGGCATTGAGAAGTATGGCATAGATTGTATTTATCTTGGGACCTCTGTTCCCGTGGAAAAACTGGTGGATGCAGCCATCGAAGCCAATGCAGAAGCCATTCTTGCCAGCACCATCATCAGCCATGACAGCATTCATTATAAGAACTTGAAAAAGCTTTGTGATACGGCAGTGGAAAAAGGGGTTCGGGATAAGCTCATCATTTTAGGGGGCGGTACCCAGATCATTCCAGAAATTGCCGTGGACCAAGGACTGGATATGGGCTTTGGACGAGGTACCAAGGGTGCTCATGTGGCTACCTTCTTGGTGAAGAAAAGAAGAGAAAGAAGAGAAGAAGCATAAAAAAGAGAAGGAGTGTGTCAGAATGCATGTGGATGTACTGGTTGCAGAAATAGGAAGCACCACCACGGTGGTCAATGCTTTTCAAGGCATTCATACAAAAACCCCCTCCTTCTTAGGTCAGGGGCAAGGGGTCACCACCGTGGAAGAAGGGGATGTGACCCTCGGCCTTCACATGGCCCTGGAAGATCTACGGATGAATCTTCAAGTGGAGACCTTGACCTATGATCGTTTTTTGGCCACCTCCAGTGCTGCTGGAGGCTTAAAGATGAGTGTCCATGGCTTGGTTCATGACATGACGGTGAAAGCCTCTAGAGAAGCGGCCCTGGGGGCAGGAGCCATTGTCAAGATGGTCACTTCTGGTCGTATGAAGCCTTCAGATCTTAGAAAAGTAGTGGCGCTAGCACCTAATATCATCATGATTGCAGGAGGCTTAGATCATGGAGAGCGAGATACAGCGCTCTATAATGCAGAGATGCTCTTAAAGTCGGGTCTTTCTGCGCCCATCATCTATGCGGGGAATGTGGACAACCAAGAGGATATTCTGGACATTCTTAAGGAGTATCCAGGAAAGGTTTATGTGACGGAAAATGTCTATCCCAAAGTAGATGTGCTGGAGGTGGAGCCTGCTAGAAAAATCATTCAAGAAGTCTTTGAAGAGCACATCATCCATGCCAAAGGTATGGAAAAAGTCCATGATCTGGTAGAAGGGCGTATTCTGCCAACCCCCGGGGCAGTGATGGAAAGTGCCAAGGTGCTGAAAGAAGTTCTTGGCGATGTGATGATCATTGATGTGGGCGGAGCTACCACAGATGTGCATTCTGTGACCAAAGGTGCGGAGGAAATCAGTAGAATTCTACTGGCCCCAGAGCCAGAGGCCAAGCGCACCGTGGAGGGAGACTTGGGTGTTTATGTGAATCGACAAAACCTCATGGACCGCATTGGAGAAGAAACCCTCATGAAAGAGCTTTCCGTGACCAAAGAGGATTTGGCAGGTCTTGGACCCATCCCCAAGACTGCTGCGGAAAAAGACATCGTCTATCGACTGACCAAAGAAGCGGTCCTTGCATCGGTGGAACGCCATGCTGGTAGTGTAAGAAACCTTTTTGGGGAATCTTCGGGGAGAAAAACCGTGGCAGAAGGCAAGGACTTGACAGAGATCCAGTACATCATTGGTACCGGAGGAGCTCTCACAAGGCTTAGCCATACCAAGGAAATTTTGGCCGACATTCATATGGCGGGACGGGGTCAAAAACTCTTTCCAAAGAAGGGAGCCAGGGTGCTCCTGGATGAGGCCTATCTCTTGGCTTCTTTAGGAGTGTTGTCTTTAGCGTATAAAGAAAGTGCCAAAAAACTGATGCTTCAAAGCCTTGGGTTAGAAGAAAGGAGGGATGCTTGATGTATCCCCGTATGGAAATCAATTTAAAGAAGCTAGAATATAATGCCCGTAAGCTCCAAGAACTCTTCGCCCCAGAAGGCATCAGCATCATGGCGGTGACCAAAGGGTTCACGGCAGAAAAAAGAATTGTTGAAGCATTACTTCGGGGAGGGTTGGCCTACATTGCGGATGCCCGTATTAAGAATCTTCGAAAACTCCAAGACTTACCCCATGAGAAGGTGCTTCTTCGTTTACCCATGATCAGCGAAGCCAAAGAAGTGGTGCAGTATAGTGACTATAGTCTAAACTCAGAGCTTGAAACCCTTCGGGCCTTGGGTGAAGAAGCCATAAGGCAGGGGAAAATTCACAAGGTTATTGTGATGGTGGATTTGGGCGATTATCGAGAGGGGATTCGTTCCCAAAAGGTAGAAGCTTTTGTAAGCCAAGCTGTTGAGATTGAAGGCGTGGTCATCAAGGGATTTGGCGTGAACCTCACCTGCTTTGGGGGTGTCATTCCAGAAAAAACCACGCTCCAAAGATTGGTGGACATTGCCAGGGAGATGGAGAAAAAGTATGGGCTGGATGTTCAGATTATCTCTGGGGGCAGTTCTTCTAGTGTCTACCTTTTAAAAGAGCATGGATTTCCAGAGGGTATCAACAATCTAAGGCTGGGTGAAGTGCTGCTTCTTGGTAAAGAAACTGCCTTTGGTAAGCGCTTTGATGGTCTTTGTGAAGATGCCTTTATCTTAAAAACCCAAATCATTGAATTGAAAGACAAGCCTTCTGTGCCCAAGGGGAAGATTGGTCGAGATGCCTTTGGCAATGTGCCTCATCATGAAGATCGTGGCATCATTCGGCGGGCCATAGTAGCCTTGGGCAAACAAGATGTGGATCCTTCTGGCATCCTTCCTGTGAATGAAAAGATCAGAATTTTAGGGGCCAGTTCTGACCACCTGATTTTAGACCTTTCCAAAGACCCCCAAGGATATCAAGTGGGAGATGTGGTGAAGTTTTATGTGAAGTATGGGGGTATGCTCAATGCCATGACCTCTCCATACGTGGAAAAAGTATATATTGAAGAGCTGGAAGAGGACATGGACGAAGAGGTTCCCCAAGAGAAAGACAAGTGCCTGTAGCACAGTTCAGGTATGAAAGAAATTTCCAATGTGAATGTCGAAAAAAAACAACAATCAATTGAGGATACTGTAAATGATTACAGTGTTATATTTCGAGATTTTTTTCATGGGAAAGACTTTTCTGCCAATTTCAAAATGCATGATTTTTGAACAGTAAAATATGGTTTACCAATATTTTTTGAAGTGTCATAATGTAGTTGCATATCATGAACAAATTATGAAAACAAAAGGAGCGATCACATTGTCAAGAATTTTTAATTTTTCCGCTGGACCATCCATGATGCCTGAAAGTGTATTAGAAAGAGCGGCCAAAGAAATGCTAAACTATGCTGATTCTGGAATGTC
>DOKV01000149.1 GCA_003510765.1 Clostridiaceae bacterium
CATCCTAAAACAGCTAAACTCTCTTTCCATTATATAGCATTTTGTCTTATGAAACCATATCAGAAGTGAGATTAAATCTTTTGTAACAATTGAGTAGCAACATGAAATGGTTTTCTTGAAGAGAAGTTCTTCTTCTTTATGAGCGGGGAGAAGTTTTCCATGCACTTTCCTCCTTCAGCCGTTATAATAGAGGAAGAGAAAGGCCATAGGCCGTATGAAGTATAGTGTGCATGGTGCGCAAAAAAGATGGTTTAAAGGGAGGATTGGCATGGAAAAGATAGAAGGGTATAGCTATGAAGAACTGTTAGCCTTAAGAAAGGGTACACAAAAGCCCATTCTGGCAAAGATTCAGGGAGAGTATTTTGAACTCCATGGGCAGCTTCGAGGACGACAGAATTTACAGCCTGTATATAGAGGAGACTATGTGGGGCATAAAGCCTATGAAAGAACCTTGTCTTTTATACTGGTCACAGCCTTTCATAGACTGTATGCCCATCGGGACCTGATCATTGACCATTCCATAAGTAGAGGACTCTATTGTTGGGTGAAAGACTACGTACTCTCTACTGAAGAGCTCCAAAGACTTCAAGAGGAAATGAGGCAGATCATCCATAAAGACTTGCCCATTACTAAGGAATGCATGCTATTACAAGATGCCCTGGATTATTTCCAGAAGAGAGGGCATGATGATAAATATTTGCTGTTGAAGAATATGGACTATCAAGAGGTGAAGATGTATCGCCTCTTAGATGAATGCGCTTATTTTTATGGCAAAATGGCCCCTTCCACAGGCCATACGCCCCTTTTCCAGTTAGACGGCTATAAAGAGGGCTTTGTCATGAGTTATCCCACGGTGAAAGACCCCGAAATTCTTAGGCCCTTTTCTCCCCAAGATAAGCTCTTTGAAATTTTCAAGGAGACAGCCCGGTGGGATGAACTTTTGGGGGTGAATTATGTAGGCTATCTCAATGAAAAAATTAGGCAAGGAGAGGCAAGAAACCTTGTGAACATCACAGAAGCGCTCCATGAAAAAAAGATTGCTTACATTGCCGATGATATTAAAGCGCGAGAAGGGGTCAAAATTGTCCTCATTGCAGGGCCCAGCTCTTCTGGGAAAACCTCCTTTGCCAATCGCTTGGCCGTGCAGCTTCGGGTCAATGGATTGTTGCCCATTGCCGTGGGCATGGATGATTATTTTGTGCCAAGACGGCTGACACCGAAAAAAGCCGATGGCTCTTATGATTTTGAGAGTTTGGAAGCCATTGAACTGGATTTGTTTGAGCGTGATATGGCAAAGATCCTAGCTGGTGAAGAGGTGACGTTGCCAAAGTTTGACTTTAAAACAGGCACCAGAGGACTTTCCAATCATAGAGTAAAGCTTCCTGAAAATGGTGTACTCATCATAGAAGGCATCCATGGACTGAACCCAAGACTTCTTCAAGGCATAGACAAAGGGGTGAAGTTCAAAGTGTATATCAGTGCTTTAACGGTGCTAAACTTGGACAAACATAGCCGCATTGCCACAACAGATGTCCGTAAACTTCGGCGCATGGCCAGGGACTATCTATCTAGGGGGTATAGCCCAGAGGATACCTTACTGATTTTCCCATCGGTGTCTCAAGGGGAAAAAGTGAACATCTTTCCCTATCAAGAAGAAGCCGATGCCATGTTTAACTCCACCTTGTTTTATGAGCTGGCGGTGTTGAAAAAGCATACGCTAAAGGAGCTTTTGAAGATTTCCAAAGAAAGCAGTACCTATGAGGAAGCCAAAAGGCTCATCACCATTTTGAGACTTTTTGAAGATATAGAGGATGACATGGTCCCCACCAATTCACTGTTAAGAGAGTTCATTGGCGGTAGTCAGTTCTATGATTATTAGGAAGAAGTAGTACAACAAAAGATGAAAAATAGGCAAAAAGGTAGGTGAAGTCTTCTTCTAGGAAGAAGCGAAGAGATGAAAAAGAAATATGGTGTTTTTGATATCATTGGCCCTATTATGATCGGGCCCAGTAGTTCCCATACAGCGGGGGCTGCAAAACTTGCGAAAATAGCCAGAGGTATTGCTGGAGAGGAACCTGTGGAAGTGCACTTTTATCTTCATGGATCCTTTTCCAAAACCTATAAAGGGCATGGAACAGACCGGGCATTGGTGGCGGGGGTTCTGGGGATGGATCCAGCGGATGAAAACCTTCGAGATTCTTTAAAGATGGCCAAAGCCAAAGAGATGGTGGTGTCCTTCAACGAAAAGGATCTAGGAGATGTACATCCAAATTCTGTGCGGGTGGATATGGTTTTAAAAAGTGGGGAAAAGGTCTCTGTCATGGGCTCCTCCATTGGGGGTGGCGCTGTGGAAATCACCCAAATTGATGGGGAAGAAATTTCCTTTTCAGGAAACTATCCCACTTTGCTCATCACCCAAAAAGACGTTCCTGGGGTGGTGGCCAATGTGTCCAAGCTCCTTTACGAGTGCCAAGTGAACATTGCCTTTATGTCTTTATTTAGGGATCAAAAGGGGAGAGAGGCCATGATGATTTTCGAACTAGACCAAAACATTGAGAAAGAGATCCTAGACCAGTTGAAGGTCATTGACTGCGTGGAACACGTTCGCTTTGTACCCTTAAGCAGTAACGTGATCAACTACCCCGTGGTATAAGAAGGAGTAGCGAAAGATATGAATATTAAAAATGGAAAAGAACTACTAAGAAGATGTACCGAAGAAGGCATCACCATTGGGGAGTTTACCCTTCGTCAAGAAATGGAAGAAAGTGGCCAAAGCCGTGAAGAAATTTATGAAAGAATGGTGGATAATCTCCGGGTCATGGAGTTTTCCACCTCTAAAGGAGTAGGAGAAAAAGTCATTTCTGTCTCTGGTCTCATCGGAGGAGATGCCTATCGTCTTGGTAAATACCTGAAGAAGGGCCAGAGTGTTTCGGGGAATGTCATGGTGAAAGCCATGAGCTACGCCCTTTCCTGCTCTGAGGTCAATGCCTCCATGGGGAAGATCGTAGCATGTCCCACGGCTGGGGCATGTGGCATTTTGCCTGCAGTGATCATGACCATGAAAGAAGAACATCAAGTGGAGGAAGAAGATCTCATCATGGGCCTTTTTGCTTCCGCGGGTATCGGGGCCATCATTGCGCAAAATGCCACCATTTCTGGAGCGGAAGGAGGATGCCAAGCGGAGTGTGGCTCTGCTGCAGCCATGGCGGCGGCAGCCGTGGTGGAAATCATGGGCGGCACGCCAGAGATGTGCTTAAACGCTGGCGCCATTGTGTTTAAAAACACCTTAGGGCTCGTGTGCGATCCCATTGCAGGTCTTGTGGAAGTCCCTTGTGCCAAGAGAAATGCCTCGGGGGCTGTGAGTGCCATCACCGCGGCGGATATGGTTTTGGCTGGGGTGGTCTCAAGGATTCCCTTTGATGACACCGTGGCGGCCATGTACTCCATTGGGAAGTCCATGCCAGAGGCCCTTCGGGAGACAGGAATCGGCGGCCTTGCTGGAACCAAGACTGGAAAGAAGTTAAAGAAAGAAATTTTTGGTAGCAAAAGCGAAAAGTCTAAAAATAAGATGAATGATGATACCTTTGATGAGAAGGAAGAGACCAAAGACAGTTAACCCCATGAGCGCTTCTTTATGGAAGG
>DOKV01000080.1 GCA_003510765.1 Clostridiaceae bacterium
CATTTCTTGTTCTTATTTTAGCATGAGAATCCCTAGGATGATTCCTTTGACAAAAAATTCATCTTTGAAAATTCTATCCTATGGTATACTTAAAGGAACATGACTAGCCTTTCTCAAGGCTCTTTTTGTGGACTAATATATTTATTATTATCTTAAAGGAGGAAACCTGAGGCCATGGCATCAGGGACAACAAAGTGATGAGTTATAAAATTTTAACGGATTCTGCATGTGATCTTCCCTTCGAACTGTTACAAGAAAACCAAGTAGAGGTCATCGGCTTGGTGGTGAACCATGATGGGAAGGAGTATGTAGAAGACAATTGGCAAAGCATGGATATGCATCAGTACTACACTTCTCTGCAAAAAGGCGCTACGCCTACCACCAGCCAAATCACCCCTGCAAGATTCTATGACTTTTTTAAGCCCTTCTTGGAAAAAGGCGAGGACCTTCTCTATGTGGGATTTTCTTCCTCTTTAAGCGGTACCTTTGGGGCCGCCAATGTAGCCAAAAATATGCTCTTGGAAGAATTTCCAGACAAGAAGATCATGCTACTAGACTCCATGGCTGCCTCTGCAGGGTTTGGCCTTTTGGTCCTGGAAGCTGCGAAGAAAAAAGCCCAAGGACTTTCTTTGGAAGAAGTCGTCACCCATTTGGAAGAGCTGAAATTTAAGACCAACCATATTTTCACTGTGGATGACCTGAACCATCTAAAAAGAGGCGGACGAATTTCTGGGTTCTCTGCCACCATGGGTACCATGCTTTCCATCAAGCCTATTCTCTATATGAGTAAGGAAGGAAAGCTCCTAAACATAGACAAGGTCAAGGGAAGAAAGAAGTCCCTCCATACCATGGTGGATTACCTGGCTAAGGGTCTACCAAACGGCCCTGCTGAAAAAGTCATCTTAGCCCATGGAAACTGCTTCGATGATGCTACCCATCTAAAACAAATGATTCTCGATAAAAACCTGGCTAACGAGGTCATGGTAACGCCTCTTGGCATGGTCATTGGTGCTCATACTGGTGCCAATGTGATCAATATGGTCTTCTTCGGAAAAGACCGTGAAGAGACCGTCCAAAAAGCGTAAAAAGCGAAAGAAATACCCAGTGCCTTCCTTAGGTTGGCGCTGGGTATTTTTATCTATGCTTCTTTGCAAGGATTCTTACAGTTCCTCTGCGTAAATGGCAACGAGATGCTTGAGCACCTCCACAGCTTTTTCCATGGATTGAATGGAGATGAACTCATAACGACCATGGAAATTTTCACCACCGGTGAAAATATTGGGACAAGGTAGACCCATATAAGAAAGCTGCGCACCATCGGTGCCTCCACGGATGGGCTTAATGAGCGGGGTAACCCCTGCTAGCTCCATGGCTTTCTTGGCATGGTCAATGAGATACATATGGGGTTCCACCATGGCCTTCATGTTCTGATATTGATCTTTGATCTTAACCGTCACGGTGCCTTGGCCATATTTGTCATTGAGACTCTCTGCCACCTGCTGCATTTTTTCTTTTCTTTTTGCAAAGGTGTCCGGGAAGAAATCTCTGATGATGTAATCCAGCTTCGTGCCTTCCACATCTCCCATGAACTCATTTAGGTGGAAAAACCCTTCATATCCTTCGGTGTGTTCTGGGGTGTCTTTCCGGTCAAAGGCTTCTGCAAACTCCATGGCGATGAAGATGGAGTTGACCATTTTGTCTTTGGCGGTACCAGGATGAACATTTCTTCCTTTGATTACTACCTTGGCCGATGCTGCATTAAAGTTCTCATACTCCAGTTCACCCAAGGGGCCTCCATCCATGGTATAGGCAATATCTGCCCCAAAGGCTTCCACATCAAAATGATGGGGTCCACGACCAATTTCTTCATCTGGCGTAAAAGCCACATGAAGGTCTCCATGGGGAATCTCTTTGTGTTCATGGAGATAGGCTAACAGTTCCATGATTTCAGCAATACCTGCTTTATCATCTGCACCAAGGAGCGTGGTGCCATCGGTGACCATGAGGTCTTGTCCCACGTAGTTTTTTAGGGCTGGGAACTCTGCTTCCTTCATGATGATTTTCTCTTGTGCATGTAATACAAGATCGCCACCTTCATAGCGGACAATCCTTGGATTCACATCCTTACCACTCATGTCTGGTGATGTGTCTAGATGTGCCAATAGACCCAGCTTCTTGAGATTTTTTCCTGTATTGTTTCTCAAAAACCCAAATAGATAGCCCCGATCGTCTAATGTAGTCTCTAGGCCATAGGCTTCCAGCTCTTTTTGAAGTAGCTTCGCCAGCTCCATTTGTCCCTTTGTAGAGGGTACGCTGCTGCTCTTCTCATCGGCAGTGGTATCCATCCTAACATACCGTTTCAATTTCTCTTGTACGCTCATTTGATCCCTTCTTTCTTCCATTAATTCTCTTTAATTATTTCAGATTCCCTAAGATTTTTCTAGAGCTTTGGGTTATATATTCTTCGACGGTCCAAGGAGAAAATGCTCTCTGAAATCTCCCCTGGAGCCAAATCTTTTACCACATTGGTAAAGTCATAGATCCTGGCATCGATCATGTCTATATGATGCAGAAGCTCCGCTTCTAAGAACATTGGCTTTACAGGACTTCCATACTCAGGCTCATAGTGATGAGACAAAATCATATGTTGGAGCAGCATTCTTTTTTCTTCAGACGTCTCCAGCTGATTACAAATGCGGTCTACATTTTTCACCCCTAAGGTGATGTGTCCCAGAAGATTTCCTTCCACGGTATACTCCTTCACAATGCCTAGCTCTGAAGCTTCCATCTCATTAATTTTCTCCAGGTCATGGAGGATAATCCCTGCATACAATAAATCTGTCCGTACTTGAGGATACACCGATGCAATCTGTTTGCCCAGCTTTAACATGGTGAGCACATGATATAGAAGCCCCCCACGAATGGCATGATGATTTCTTTTGGCTGCTGGATAGTATAATAATTTTTCCATCTTTTCCGCCAAGGCGTGCTCAACGACCTTTTGGATTTCCTCATCTGCTATGTCTCGAACAAAGCCTTCTATTTCCGCCACCATCTGGGTGTTTTTCATGGGCGCACTTTCCACAAAGTCTTCTGGAGATACCCCATCCACCTCTTCTGCTTTACGAATCTTATCCACTTTGAACTGATTGTTGTTCATATAGCTGGTCACTGTCCCTCGTACTTTCACCAAATCACTTTCTTCTAACTGGGTTTCGAGTTCTTTGGGCACATCCCAAAGCTTCCCTGAAATCTCTCCTGATTTATCTCCAAAGATAAAATCCAAGTATTTCTTGTCGTTGGAATTGGTGGTTTTTAGATCCACTCTTTTAATAATAAAAAAGCAATCCACCCGGTCACCCACTTGAAGATCACTGATTTTTTTACTCATTAGTTCCATATAATTCTCCTCACTAAACAAAATAGGGTATAATTAAGTATAATCTAAGTATACATGAAAGCCGCAAGGAATAGACATGCCTCTTTAAAGTTTCTGTTCCTAGAAAGGATGAAGTCCATGAACATTTCATTGCCTAAAGGCGTTACCTATATAATTTCAGAGCTCTCGAAGCATGGCCACGAGGCCTATGTGGTGGGGGGCTCCATTCGCGATGTCCTCATTGGCCTTACGCCAAAGGACTATGATGTGACCACTTCAGCCACCCCTGAAGAGGTCATGGCCATTTTCCCTAAAACCATCCCCACAGGCTTAAAGCATGGCACTGTAGGTGTACGTACCCATGAAGGACTTTTTGATGTGACCACTTACCGCACCGATGGAGAGTACATCCTTCATCGATATCCAAAGAATGTCATTTTTGTGGATGACTTGGTAGAAGACCTCAGAAGAAGAGACATTACCATCAACGCCATCGCCTACAATCCTCAAAAGGGCATCATCGATCCCTTCGAAGGAACGGAGGATATCCACAAAAAGCTGATCCGGGCGGTGGGCAATCCCATTTTACGCTTCAAGGAAGATGCCTTAAGGATTCTCCGAGCGGTGCGTTTGGCCACCACCTTAAACTTTAATATTGAAGAAAAAACCCTCTTGGCCATGGTGGAAACCATGGAAGGGCTTAAATTCATCAGTGTTGAGCGTATTCGAGAAGAACTCTCCACGATTCTTCTCTCTAAGCATCCTTCCAGGGGGATCCGCATGCTCTTTGATTTGGGCATCATGAAATACATACTACCAGAGCTCATGACCATGGCTTCTTTTCTCCAATACAATCCCTATCATCACAAAGATGTCCTTGGTCATACCTTAGAGGTTTTAGACCACGTCCCCAACACCTTGCCCTTAAGATTGGCTGCGCTGTTTCACGACAGTGGCAAGCCTGCCACCTTCACAGTGGATGAACACGCTGTAGGCCATTTCTATGGTCATGAGCACCACTCTTCCACCCTTGCCAAAGAAACCCTCTTAAGACTTCGTTATGATCATAAAACCATTGAGAAAGTTAGCAAATTGGTGGCTTTCCATATGGTGAGTACCCAAATGAAAAACCCTGTGAAAATCAAAAAACTCATCATCGATTTAGGACAAGAGCATATAGATGATCTTTTGTCCCTTAAAATTGCAGATGCTTCTGGGAAACCAAAGACCGAAGATGCTCCTTTGGCGGACATCAGGGCCTTCCAAAGAAGAATCCAAGAGATTCTCACACGAAAAGACCCCCTCACCATAAAGGATCTGGCTATCAATGGCCAAGACCTCTTAACCCTAGGGATGAAAGAGGGCAAAGATATAGGGAATGCTCTCCATGAGCTTCTTTTGTATGTCTTGAAGCATCCAGACCAAAATGA
>DOKV01000124.1 GCA_003510765.1 Clostridiaceae bacterium
GTTTTTCGGATATCCTTGTGAATTGCTGGTTTCGGCATAATAGCCCTCCTTTGAATCTCTATATTCAAAGGGCTTCGCCGCATTTTTGCTGATGAATGTCAAGCTTTTCTTGAAAAATCTGCAAAGAAAATCAGCGCATGTTTCCATACGCTGATTTTCTTAAGGAAAAAATATCCCCAAGGAGGACTCCTATTGAGGGGATACCTGTGGAAAGAAATCAAAAGCCTGTGGAAAAGCAAAGGCAAAAAAGAAAGAGCCCATCCTTTGATCAACAAAGGATGGGCTCTTATGAAGTCCTTAAAGAAAGGCTAGATCCACAGGGCCAAAAGAAGAGTGATGGTGGAAATCACTAAGGTTCCTTTGCCAAGGGTTACATACTGATGGATTTTTTGAAATTCCATGAGGTTGCGCTCTTTTTTAGGGACCCGCTTCATAGTGAAGTAGGTATAAAAGCTCAGGACACAAATCCCCATGGACACAGCAGCGGTGACAAATAGGAAAGCCCGTATAATTTCTATAAGTTCCATGAAATACCTCTTTTTCTATGGCACAAAGGATGAGAAATCCTTTGTCCACAAATTATTTTACAGTAGTTAGTATACCATAAGAACCCTTAAGAAGACTTTAAGGTTTTCGCATTAGGAAAGAAAAGCCAAATAGCTGGCAAGAAACTTTTCAGGTTCTTCAATTTGAGGGCTATGACCAGAGTGCTCAAAGACCACCTCTTCAAAGCGCCCTCCCTGTGCTTCATAGGTGCTTAAGATGTCTCTTGTTTGAGCAACCATGGGTTGTGGGGGATAAACCTCAAGGCCTGGCCAACCTGGAAGGATCCCTAGCTGTCCTAAGTACCCTACGTCAGCAAAGGACTGATCGGAGACGATTTGGTCTTTCGCCCCCCTAAACCAAATGATGGGAGGCTTCACAGAAAGATCTTTGATCTTTGTTAAGTTCACGTATTTTGGGCTCATGGTATTGCCAATACCCGTTTTTCCAGGTCCTAAGAAGGGCCACTCTGTGACGGGCTCTGATGCCCCTGGATAGAAGTCATCACCAAGACTCATTTGGAACATGGCCTCCACAAAGAGGTCTTTGTAGGTGTCCTCTAAGGTGAAGTCTGGGGCAAAAAGACCTTTCAAGACGTTGGGCGCAGAGGCTGCATCGCTAAGGTCTGTATTTTTTGTTCGAAGATTTTCCACAAAGCTTCGATTCACAAGGCCTCCGCCAGTGCCTGCATAGATCGTGCTAGACAAGGTCCCTTGGACATCCTTGGTGCCAGAGAAGCCGTAGGGGGAGAGGGGATTGATGAGTCCTAGGGAAGCCACCTCTTCTTTGTAATCTAGGGTGTACTGCATGGCTACACCACCCCCCATGGACCAACCCATGAGGTGGGGCTTCTCTATAGAGAGGGCCTCTACAAAGCTTCGAAGATCCTCGGACCACTCCTTCATGCCCTTTGTGGCATCGATGGGTTTTTTCTCTGTGAGGCCATAGCCACGTAGATCCGGTGCATAGATGTGGAAATGCTCTTGAAGCTTTTCCATGGTGGGGAGATAAAAGAGACTAGAAGAGGTGTTGCCATGGATCAATAGCAGCACGGGTTTGTCCTTACGCCCGGCCTCTAGATAGGCTATGTTCAGCCTGGATGTTTCAATGGTTTTTTTCTCAAAATCTGTAAACATAATGGTTCATCCTTTCTTCTGCATTGTTATGGGTTATTGTACGTCATGGAGCCTAGGGTTGTAAACCATTTCCCGGCGTGTTGGAGAAGAGTTTACGGAAGCTTTACCATTAGAGGCCCTGATAAGAAAAGAGAAAAGCCTAAGAAGGCCTTTCTCTGTAGTTTCTAATTTCTTCCGTGAGTAGTGGAAGGATTTCCAAGGCATCGCCCACAAGACCGATGTTGGCACTTTGGAAAATGGGTGCGTTGGGGTCTTTGTTGATGGCGATGATGTAGTCCGATTTTTCCATGCCGGCCAAATGCTGCACAGCACCAGAGATGCCACAGGCGATGTAGACTTTGGGTTTTACGGTTTTTCCCGTTTGTCCCACTTGATAGGCTTTATCGATGCGGCCTTCATCCACGGCAGCTCTTGAGCCTGCCACTTCTGCCCCAAGCATTTCCGCACAGGTTCTTAAGACATGAAAGCCATTGCCTACGCCTCGTCCACCAGAAATGATGATCTCAGCTTTGGCGATGTCCACAGCCATATGATCTTTCTCAAGCACTTCTAGGATGTGTACCTCATGGGGGATATGGTCCAAGGAGACGGCTTTTTCCGTAATGGTGCAGCGATGCTCTTCTTGCTTTGGCCATTTATCCATGACCCCTGGTCGGATGGTGGTCATCTGAGGACGTTTGTCTTCATTGATGATGGTCCCAAAAAGGTTTCCCCCAAAGGCAGGTCTTGTGACCAGTAGAAGAGAACTGTCTTCATGATCTGGGTCAAAGGCAAGCTTTGTGGCATCGGCGGTGAGGCCTGTATCACATCGAGCGGCTAGTCTTGGTGCCAGGTCTCGTCCAAGGACAGTGGCTGGGATCAAGAAGATGTCTGGTTTTCTTTCCACAATGGCTTCATAGAGTACTTGGGTGTGTCTTTCGGTGCTGAAGGTGTTGAGGGCTTCATTTTTCAGATAAAGGATTTCATCCGCTCCTCTTTGACCCAGCTCATGGAGCATGGCCTGGCTGGCTGTGCCAAGGATCACCGCCACCACTTGGTATTGAAGTCCGGGGCGGTCTTCCTTGAGCCTTTTGGCTTCTCCTAAAAGTTCTATACTGGCATCATGGAGGATGCCTTGTTCATGTTCGATGAGGACATAGAGGTCTTTGTAGTCATGTATATTCATAAGGTTTCCTCCTACTTGCCGATGTACTGATTGTCGAGGAGTACATCAAGAATCTTCTTTGCAGCAGCTCTTGGGTCTAGGGTTAAGACATCGGAATTTTTGTGCACTTCTTTGGTGAAGGTTCTTTTCACTTTCGTGGGGGAGCCTTTTAACCCAATGTCTTCAGGGAGTAGTTTCAAGTGTTCATTGGTAATGACAGGGATCTCCTTGTCAAAGGCTTTCTGGATTTCTCGCACATGCATATAACGAGGCTTGGCAATGGATCCTAAGGTGGTGATGAGACAAGGCATCTTGGCTTCAATGATCTCATAGCGGTTTTCCAAAGCTTTTTTCACCTGAATCTTCTCTTTGTTGATGGAACGTATTTCCTCCACATAAGTGATCTGGGGCAAAGAAAGTTTTTCAGCCACTTGAGGTCCCACCTGAGCGGTATCTCCATCGATGGCTTGGCGTCCAGCAATGATCAGGTCATAGTCTAAGGTTGCTAGGTATGCGCCCAAGGTATTGGATGTGGCCCAGGTGTCTGCACCACCGAATTTTCCATCGCTGATGAGGACACATTCATCGGCCCCCATGGCATAGAGCTCTCGCAGCATGTTTTCTGCTTGTGGAGGCCCCATGGTGACACAGGTGATTTTAGCTCCTTGGGCATCTTTGATGCGAAGGGCTGCTTCAAAGCCTGCCAAGTCATCAGGATTGGTGATGGTGGGAACCCCTGCGCGAATGAGGGTGCCTTTTTCTTTGTCCACTTTCATTTCTGTGGTATCGGGTACTTGCTTTAATAAAACAATGATGTTCATGGTGGTCCTCCTTCCTACTTTAACAACGATGCTGCGATGACCATCTTCTGAACTTCAGAAGTGCCTTCGTAGATCTCGGTGATTTTTGCGTCACGGAACATTCTTTCCAAAGGATATTCTCTGGTGTAGCCGTAGCCGCCCATGAGTTGGAGGGAGATTCGGGTACTGTCCATGGATACATCCGAGGCATAGAGCTTGGCCATGGCTGCTTCGGTGGAATAGGGCTTTCCCTGATCCTTGAGTACAGCGGCACGATAGGTCAATAGCCTTGCGGCATCTATTTTGGTTTGTAGTTCAGCCATTTGGAATTGTGTATTTTGGAAAGAGGACAGTGGCCGAGAAAACTGCTTGCGCTCTTTGGTATACTGAATGGCTTCATTGAGGGCACCTTGGGCAATACCAAGAGCTTGGGCTGCGATGCCGATACGTCCACCGTCCAAGGTGGTCATGGCGACTTTAAAGCCTTTGCCTTCTTGACCTAAAAGATTCTCTTCTGGAAGAATCATATCTTTAAAAATGAGCTCTGTGGTGGAGCTTCCCTTGATGCCTAGTTTATGCTCGGTTTTCCCAATGGAAAACCCTGGAGTTTCTTTGTCTACGATAAAGGCGGAAATACCTCGAGTGCCTTTTTCTTTATCCGTCATGGCAAAGATGATGAAAGTATCTGCATAGCCTCCATTGGTGATGAAAATTTTTGTGCCGTTGATCCGGTAGGTGTTGCCTTCTTTTACTGCGGTGGTTTGTTGCATAGCAGCATCAGTGCCTGCATTGGCTTCTGTAAGTCCAAAAGCGCCGAGTTTTTCACCTTTGGCTAAGGGAATCAAATACTTCTGTTTTTGGGCTTCTGTACCAAAGGCTAAGAGGGGCGCACAGGCCAGGGATGTATGGGCAGAAAGAATGACCCCAGTGGTCCCACAGTAGTTTGACAGCTCTTCCACCGCCATGATGTAGGTGAGGTTATCTCCCCCAGATCCACCATAGGCTTCAGGAATGGGAATCCCCATGAGGCCAATACTGGCCATTTTTTCCACCGTTTCCACAGGGAAACGTTCTTCTTCATCAATTTCTTGTGCCAAGGGTTTCACTTCGTTTAAGGCGAAGTCTTTGAAAAGCTTTTGGGAAAGTGCTTGTTTCTTAGTGAGTCCAAAATTCATGATTTCCTCCTTCTATTTAGGTGGCATGACTGTAGCCAGTCCTTTGACCACGATATCGCCGTGTTGGTTGTAGGCAATGGTTTCTAATTTGACCATGTTCTTCTCAAGAAGAACTTCTGTCACGGTGACCACCGCTTTGATGGTGTCTTGAAAACGAACAGGTTTTGTGAACTTTAGTTCCTGACCCAAGTAGATGGTGCCAGGACCTGGAAGCTGGGTACCAAGGACCGTGGAAAAATAGGACGCGGTGAGCATTCCATGGACGATCCGGCCTTTAAACATGGTGTCTTTGGCATAGGTTTCATTGAAATGTGCAGGGTTTAAGTCTCCGGAAATACCACCGAATAAAACCACATCTGTTTCCGTAACGGTTCTTTCGTAGCTGGCACTTTGGCCTACTTCTAGGTGTACAATTGTTTTACCTTTCATCTTTACCTCCCATAATGTCATAACTGTCTCTTATATCGGTTCTGAAAATGTTTAACATGATGAAACTTTCATGTTCATCTCTAGTATAAACCTTGTGAAGAAAAAAACAATACCTTTTGCTAAAATTTTGTGAAGAAATTAACAGCGCGGAATGCTAGACTCAGACATAGGATCACAGCTCTTTCCCTTGGTGCTTTCCCACTTTCATTATAGAGGGGCGAGAAGGATATCCCAAGGACTTCTTCTTGGGAAGGAGGAGAGGTTCTTTTAAAAGAGTGAGGGAGTCCTGACATTAAGAAGAAGGCTTGAGGCTTAGGAAGACATGGAACTCTAGAATGTGAATAGTGTCACAGAAATGAGCAAGTTTCTCCTGAGAATTTCAGAATAGAGTAGAGGGGGCCAATGAGAGAAAAGTAATTCTCCTTGAGATTCAATAAGTATTCAAGTTTATGCAAAAAATGCGCTGAAAGAAATATGTTTGAAAGTTGTCAAAGACTAGAAAAAGCGTGGGGAGAACCTTTACATCCATTTACATGGAAATCATTAATTTGTGAAAGCGACATAGGAAATCATAGTAAAATTTAAGTGTAGATGGTCAAAAAAAGAGAAACAATCAAAAAAGCGGTGCTTTTATAAATATGGTTGACTTTGGAAACCTTATCATATACTCTAAACATGAAGATTGATTCATGTTTCATGTCCTAGGATTTGATTGTAGATTCATACATAAAACTTGCATCAAATTGAAGGAACTGAAATAAGATGAAAAAAGTGGAGGGAATAAAATGAGATTACAAGACAAGGTTGCAGTAATTACCGGTGGCGCAAGAGGACTTGGTCAATCCATGGCAGAGCTCTTTGCCAAGGAAGGGGCAAAAGTCATCGCCGCAGACATGGGAGACATGGCTTATGAGCATCCATCTGTAGAGGGCTATAAGCTTAATGTCACAGACCCTGAGGCGTGCAAGTCTTTTGTGGATTATGTCACGGAGAAATACGGGAAGATTGATATTCTCGTGAACAATGCGGGAATCACCAGAGATGCCCTCACAAGAAAGATGACCGATGACATGTGGGACCTGGTCATTGATGTGAACCTCAAGGGTGTATTTAACCTCACCAAGCACATTGGGCCTGCCATGCAAGTGAATGGCAAAGGATCCATCATCAACATCTCCTCCGTTGTGGGAGAGTTTGGGAACATTGGTCAAGCAAACTATGCGGCCACCAAAGCTGGTGTCATTGGCATGACCAAGACCTGGGCAAAGGAATTTGCCATGAAGGGTGCGCAAGTACGTGTCAATGCCATTTCTCCGGGATACACCATGACGGATATACTAAAGACTGTACCTCAAGACCTACTAGACAAATTCGCTGCCCAGACCATGCTCGGAAGACTGGCTCAGCCAGAGGAAATTGCCAATGCGGCACTATTTTTAGCCTCTGATGAATCTTCCTACATTACTGGACATAATCTGTCTGTTAATGGAGGCATGAGACTGTAAGGAGGATGAT
>DOKV01000043.1 GCA_003510765.1 Clostridiaceae bacterium
CTGGAGAGTCGACCACTTCTCAGAAGATGATTGAGATCATCCACGGTTAAAAAGTGTTTCACATTGGCTTTGTAGGTCTCACAAAAATCGATGAGCTCATGGTAGGTGGCCCCTTGTGCTCTTAGTTTGGCACTCTTTAAAAGGAGCCAACCACTCCCATGACTCATGGACTTGGAATCCACCACATGAATTTTCACAGTGCTTCCTGGATGCTCTTCATAGAAGTAATCTTTGGCCAGCACCGCAGATTGGTAAGCGCCACTGGTGCCGCTACTCATACAAATACATAGAATTTCTTCTTGGCCATTATCCACGGCCTTGTTCATGATTTCTAGGTAAGAAGAAGGGCTGGGCATGCCAGTGGTGGGTGGGGTCTCTAAGGTTTCCATGAAGCTATAAAACTGGTCTGCGGTGATGTCTACACGATCTTTATAGGTTTTGCCGTCGATGTTCACCACCAAGGGGGCAATACTAATGTCATAGGTATCTAAAATGTCTTGTGATAGGTCGCAGGTTGAATCTGCCATGATTTTAATCATTGAATCCTCCGGTCAGGATGTTATTTTTTTCCTTCATCCTGTAAATCCTTTTCATTATAGTAGAAAATACGACAAATGGGAAAGGATTTCTTCTTTTTAGACCAAAGTGTAGAGGAGAAATCTTAGTGGGTCTGAGAAGATTGTGTATGGGACAAGGCTATAGGGGGGAGAGGACTTTGATATAATGAAAAAAGAGATGTGAGAAAAGGAGAAATCTATGGGGATCTACAAAAGATATTTCAAGAAATATAGGGTGTTATTTTTCACGGCCATGACCTTCGTGTTGTTGGAGTCCATGGCAGATCTTTTACAACCCACCATCATGGCACGGATCATCGATGAAGGGGTGCGCCAAAGGGATGTGGACAAAGTAATGCATTATGGGGTGCTCATGCTACTCATCACCCTCTTAGGCGCTGTCTTTGCCACGGTGAGAAACATCTTGGCTTCCCAAGTTTCTCAGCGTTTTGGCAAGGATCTTCGTGAAGATCTCTTTACAAAGATCATGGATTTTTCTGAAGAGAGTGTAGATGAAATGGACAGTGGATCCCTCATCACCAGAATGACCAATGATTCTGCCCAAGCGGTGCAGTTTGTCAATGGCATGATGCGGATCTTCTTTAAAGCGCCGGTGACAGGGATTGGGAGCATCATTTTGGCCGTGATCCTGAGTCCTAAACTTTCCGTCATTTTGTTTCTTGTGGTGGGCATAGTCTCTTTTCTCATCTTCATCAGCATGAAGATGAGCTATGAACGTTTTGCCAAGGTTCAATATGCCATGGACCATCTGAATTTGGTGATCCAAGAATATCTCCTGGGCATCCGATTGGTGAAAGCTTTTGGCAGGCAACACCATGAAGAAGAAAAGTTCTCTGTGGCCAATGAAGCCCTGGAGAAAAAAGGTGTTTCAAGCCAAGTGGTCATTGCATATTTTGCGCCTATATTAAGTTTGGTGGTTTCTTTGGGCATTGCTTTGGTTCTTTATGTGGGGAGCATTTTCTTCATGGAAGGGACCTTAGAAGTGGGGAAAGTTGCGGCCTTTATCAGCTACATGACGCAAATTCTCACCTCCATCATCATGATCACCAATATCTTTACCACCTTTGTTCGGACCAAGGCGTCCACAGAAAGAATTGGGGAGATTTTTGAAGCCACAGAAGATCTACGAGGCGGAGACCTGGTGCTAAAGGGAAAAGGGGTTGCAGTGACATTCCAAGGAGTGAGCTTTTCTTACCCCAGAGGGAGTGGTCGAGAAGCGTTGAAGGATGTGAGTTTCCATGTGGAGGAAGGAGAGACCATGGCCATCATTGGTCCTACAGGATCTGGAAAATCCACCTTGGTGTGGCTGCTTTTGCGGTTCTATGATGTGACCCAAGGAGAGATTCTATTAGATGGGGTACCTTTGAAAAATTATCAAGTGGAAAAACTTCGAGAAGACTTGTCATTGGCTTCTCAAAAGACCATGCTCTTTTCGGGCAGTGTGTATGAGAACATTTCTTGGGGAGAGCAGGGGATGAAAGAGGAACGGGTGGTGGCCGCGGCAAAGGCAGCCAGTGCCCATGAATTCATCCATAGTATGGAAGGCGGCTACCATCGCTTCATCTATCAAGGAGCAGTGAACCTTTCTGGCGGGCAAAAGCAGCGGATTTCCATTGCGCGAGCCTTAGCCAAAGAGTCCAAACTGCTGCTCTTAGATGACGCCACCAGTGCTTTAGATGCGGTAACGGATAAAAGCGTTCGTTTGGCCATCAAAGATTTTGATCCAGAAAGAACCACCATCCTCATCACCCAAAGAATTGGCTCTGCATTATCTGCAGATAAGATTTTGGTGCTTGATAAGGGTCAAGTGGAAGGCTTTGGCAGCCATGAAGCACTGCTAAAAACCTGCCAAACCTATCAAGAACTCTATGCCTCACAAATCGGTGGGCTAGGAAAGGAGGAGCCCCATGGAGAAAAAGCCTAATACCCAAAGCACCCAAAGTGCCATGCCCAAGTTTGGTCGATTTGGGGGTGGCGCCAACCGGTTTGTCCCAGGAGAAAAGCCCAAGCGATATAAGGACACTTTAAAAAGATTGCTGAAGCTTTTTCAGCGGTATAAGAGAGCGCTTCTGGCAGCCACGATTCTGACCCTTCTTGCCTCGGCTTTCACCTTGGTGGTGCCTCTTTTCATTGGTCAAGCCATCAACACCTATGATTTGGAGAAAGGACTGGTGAACACCCCTCTTTTGCATCGTATACTGTTAGCACTTCTGCTGGTTTATGGGCTGGTATGGGTTCTCCAGACCATCAATGGGGTGCTCATGGCCAAGGTTACGCAGCGATTGGTGAAAGATTTGCGGGAAACCTTTTTTGAAAAACTGCAAAGAATTCCTTTGCTTTTTTACGATCAGCGGCCCCACGGAGATACCATGAGTCGCATGACCAATGATGTGGACAACATCAGTGGTTCCATTGCCCAAACCACCACAGAGCTCATCTCAGCCCTCTTCACCTTGGTGGGCTCCGTGGTGCTCATGCTGTCTTTAGATGTAACCTTGACGGGACTAGCGCTCCTCTCGGTCCCCCTATTTCTACTTTTGACCAACGTCATCACCAAAAGAAGTCGTCGATATTTTATGCAACGCCAAAAAGAACTGGGAAAGCTCAGTGGCATCGTGGAGGAAAGCGTAACGGGCTTGAAGATGGTCAAGGCATTCAATCAAAAGGACACCATGGTGAAGGCTTTCAAAGAAACCAATGAAGCGTTGCAACAATCGGCCACCATGGCATTGATTTGGGCGGGGTTTTTGATGCCCTTCATGAATGTCATTGGCAATCTTTCCTTTGGGCTCATTGCTTTTGTGGGAGGCATCATGTCTGTGGAAGGCACCATGACCGTGGGCGTTGTGGTGAGTTTTTTAACCTATTCCAAGCAGTTTGCGAGACCGCTCAATAATATTGCTGGTATGTTTAACAACATACAGCAAGCCTTGGTGGGTGCAGAGAGAATCTTTGAGGTGCTGGACGAAGGGGAAGAACCCAAGGACCCCATTGACGCAGTATCCCTAGAAAAACCCATAGGACATTTGGCTTTCCAAAAAGTATCCTTTGCCTATGAAAACCACAAGAAAGTACTACAGGAAGTGAGTTTGGACATAAAGCCTTATGAAACCGTGGCACTGGTGGGAGAAACCGGCGCTGGAAAAACCACCATGGTGAACCTGATGACGCGTTTTTATGATCTTCAAGAGGGCGCCATAACCTTTGATGGTGTGGATCTTCGACAAATTAAACGATCCAGTCTCATGGAAAATTTTTCCGTGGTGCTACAGGATACGTTTTTATTCTCTGGAACCATCAAGGAGAACATACGATATGCAAGGCCAGGGGCATCTGATGAAGAGATTTATCGTGCGGCAAAACTTGCCCATGCAGAAGAGTTTATTTTAAGGCTACCCAAAGGCTATGATACTGAAGTTTCAGGAAGCACCGGCTCCTTGTCCCAAGGACAAAGACAGCTATTGGCCATTGCCAGAGCGGTGCTCAGTGATGCGCCTGTCCTTATTTTAGATGAGGCCACAAGCTCTGTGGATACCAAGACGGAAAAGGAAATTCAAAAAGCCATGGTGAAGCTTCTCAAAAAAAGAACCTCCATCATCATTGCCCATCGTCTATCCACCATTCGCTCAGCGGACCGGATTTATGTCATTGGTGAAGGAAAGATTTTGGAACAAGGCAATCATGAGGCGCTTATGGATGTGGGCGGCGCTTATTATGATATGGTGGTATCTCAGCTGGGAGACCCAAAGGAAGAAAGTTAAAAAACTGCGCTGCCTCTATGGGTTCCTAGAGGAGAGCGCAGTTTTTTGTGCGGTAGAAGCATCTAAAGCTTTAGCAGCAATGCCTTACGTGGTACGCAAAAAAAAGCAGCTGCCGTAGCAACTGCTCATTTGTCAGATTATCTTCTGTTGAACTTTTCGTTCTTTCTTGCTCTTCTGCAATCAGGACATCTAACTGGTTCGTTTTCGAAACCCTTTTCCTTGTAGAATTCTTGCTCACCTACTGTGAAAATGAATTCGTTGTTGCAGTCTCTGCAAATGATCTTCTTGTCTTCCATGTTTTTTTCCTCCTTAGAACAGTCATACCTAAAATTCTCTGTCGCTAAGGCGAAATTGAAATCTGTGTACTAAACTGTATTATTGTTTGCCGTTTCCGACTTACTCATTGTAACACAAGTTTTTAGAAATAGATAGGCTTTTATAAAAATACTTTCTTTTAGGAGAGATTTTCATGAAGAGAATGGAGAAAAGCCTTGCTAGGCTAGGGTTATTTCGAAAAAAACTTTTCAAAATAACTTTCATGGACTATGATGAAAAAGAAGAAGCATCAAAAAAGGCTGCTTTTTACATTTTTGCAAAGGAGGACATGACGATGATTGTTAGAAATAGGCATGAACAAAAAGAACCCAGGGAGGGATAGTAGCTGATAAGATAACCTTATAAGAGTCTTAATAAGAGTATTGAATAATATCAATGTTTAGAGTGTAATGGTGGAAAGAGGTGAT
>DOKV01000044.1 GCA_003510765.1 Clostridiaceae bacterium
TTTCCTAACTAATTATACCATCTCTTTTCAATTCTTCAAAGCTGTCTCCCCCTGAGGCTGAAGCATTACTAAATGGGATGAAAGCTTTTACTAAAGATGTGCCCAAAGCTAACACCAACTTAACACCCAGAGGTTACACTGGTTTATGGACCAGGATGGACCTGGCCTTTTCTTCCCTAAACCTTTCCCCAAAGGAGTATTGCATGAAACCGAAAATAGAAGCCCTCTCAAAAATTCTCAAAGACCACGCTCTCATTTCTTTCTTCCAACCCATCGTTTCTTTAACAAAGGGGACTATTCTCGGCTATGAAGCGCTGACGAGAATCCCAGAACCTTCTCCCTTTCATTCTCCAGGAGAATTATTTGATTCTGCCAATAGCTTAGGCTGTTTATGGGAGCTAGAACAACTCACTCGAAGAATCGCCTTGAAAAGTGCAGAGGACTTTCTAAAGAACAATCCTCAGAAAAAACTCTTTCTCAATGTGCATCCCAATGTCATGGGCGATCCCGCCTTCATGAGAGGCTTTACCAAAGATTTCTTAGATGGTTTTCATCTCTCTTCATCCCAAATCATCTTTGAAATCACTGAACGTAACGTGATCAACGATATGGTGTATTTCAAAGCCATCGTCGCCCACTATAAAAGTCAACACTATACCATTGCCATCGATGATGCCGGCGCAGGCTACTCAGGGTTAAATCTCATCAGTGAGGTGAATCCTCAGTTTGTTAAAATCGATATGCAGCTGATCCGAGGCATTGAAGGTTCTAAAATCAAGCAAGCCATTGTCAAAGGACTTGTGGAGTTTTCCAAAGCTTCTTTCATTGACCTCATAGCCGAAGGTGTGGAGACCTATAAAGAACTTGATGTACTGCTGGATTTAGGGGTACCCTATGCCCAAGGATATCTGCTTCGGAAACCCGCTAAAGAGTTTTTGGCTCCCCATAGGGAGGCCATTACTTATATTCTGAAAAGAAAGCAAATGAAAACCACCCGTTCCATTCTCCCCTATACCTACACCGCAGTAAAAAACCTTCTGGAAAATGTACCCACACTTCCTTTACACACCTCGGTGACCAAGGCTTACCAGTTGTTAAGAGAAGCTCCCCAAACTCTAGGGATTGTGGTGCTCCAAGATGAAAAACCACGAGGTATTCTCACAAAGGAAACCCTTTCTCAAAAGCTCAGTGGTCCTTTTGGCTTCAACCTATATCAGAATAAAACCCTTCTGGAGCTGATGGATCAAGATTTTCTTGTGGTGGATGGAAATCTTCCTGTGGACCAAGTGTCTGCCATTGCCATGTCAAGACCTCAAGAAACCCTCTACGATTTTATCGTGGTGGAAGACCAAGGCCACTATAGGGGCATCGTTACCATCAAAAAGCTTTTGGAAAAATCCTTTGAAGTAGAGCTTTACAAAGCAAAACATCAAAATCCCCTCACAGGTCTTCCTGGAAATCTACTCATAGAGCAGAAAATCAGTACACTCCTACACCATAAAAGCCCATTCTTCGTCTATTACATCGACATAGACTATTTTAAAGCCTACAACGATGTATACGGCTTCGAAAAAGGCGATCAAGTCATCACGCTCTTATCCACCATCCTGCTGCAAGAAGTCCCTGAAAATACTTTTGTGGGACACATCGGTGGAGACGACTTTATCTTGATTTTAGAAAATCCACCTTCATCCTTGATACCCAGGATCCATCAGCGCTTCTCGGAAGAAAGCATGGCGCTCTATGCACCAGATCATAGAGACGCCCAAGGGATCATCTCCATTGCAAGGACTGGAAAAAGAGCTGTTTTTCCACTGCTCGCCCTTACCTGTGTTGCCCTAGACACGAAGGAAACAAATCCCCAAAGCCCTTTAGAGATTTCAGCAAAGCTGGCCTCATTAAAAAGTACAGCCAAAGAAAAAAGAGCCAGCGCTGAGCTGACCCTTTAAGAGATGTGATGTGCTATCAATGCTTATACTATAGGCTTATTCTTCTTCTAAAATCATTTGCTTGGCGCGTAAAATAGAAGATGCGGACATGGAAAACTCATCCAATCCATAGGCCACCAGAGTCGGAATGGCTGTTTCATCTCCCGCCATCTCTCCACACATGCCACACCATTTCCCTTGGGAATGGGCACCATCGATGGTCATCTTAATGAGGCGAAGCACCGCTGGATGCATGGGATCATAGAGGTAGGACACTTTCTCACTCATGCGATCTGCAGCCAAGGTGTACTGAATCAGGTCGTTGGTGCCAATGGAGAAGAAGTCCACATGCTTGGCCAGTTCATCTGCCATGACTGCAGCAGAAGGAATCTCCACCATGATGCCCCATTCAATGGCTTCAGATACTGCTTTTCCTTCTTTCTGGAGTTCCTCTTTACATACCATAGCCAACTCTTTGGACTTTTGGAATTCACTCAAAGAGGACACCATGGGGAACATCACCTTTAAGTTGCCATATACAGAGGCTCTTAAGAGAGCTCTTAGTTGCACCTTAAAGATATCTGTACGATCTAGGCAAAGACGAATGGCTCGATAGCCTAAGAAAGGATTCATTTCATTGGGCATGGCCAAATAGGGCAGCTGTTTGTCCCCACCAATGTCCAAGGTACGAATGACCACAGGTTTCCCTTCCATTCTTTCTAAGACATACTTATAAGATTCATACTGCTCTTCTTCTGTGGGCATTTCATTTCTATCCATATAAAGAAATTCTGTTCTGAAAAGACCAATACCATCGGCACCATTTTCCAGCACTTTATGCACATCTTCTGGTTTGCCAATGTTTCCTGCTACTTCAATGCGCTTTCCGGATTTTGTCACGGTCTTCACATCAATGAGCTTCTTCAGCTCTTCCTTCTCTTTATTGTGGGCTTCTTGAAGTGCCACATATTTTTCAATGGTGGCATGGTCTGGATCGATGATCACAGTCCCTTCGATGCCATCCACAATGAGGAGATCTCCATTTTTCACCACTTCTGTGATGTCCTTTAAGCCCACCACTGCAGGAATTTCTAAGGTTCTGGCCATGATGGCGCTATGAGAAGTTCTACCGCCCACGTTGGTCAAAAAGGCAATGACCTTTTCTCTGTCCAGCTGCGCCGTGTCTGAAGGGGTCAAATCGTCCGCAATGACGATGGTGTTATTTTCTTCAATATCGAAAGAATCATCAATCCCCGCCAGATTGTTTAAGAGTCTCTTGGCCACATCTTTGATGTCTGCTGCACGTTCTCTCATATACTCATCTTCCATGGATTCAAAAATAGCCACATAATTACTCGTGACATCACTGGCTGCCTTCAGGGCATTTTTACCTTCATTCTCAATATCCGCCTCAATGGCGCCCATGAATTCTGGATCATCAAAGAACATAAGATGGGCATCAAAAACCATGGCCTTTTCTTCACCCATGGAGTCTAGCGCCTTCTTCTTAATCTTTTCCAGCTGTACTTTGGATTTTTCTGACGCCTTTTTTAAGCGGTCTTTCTCCACGGCCAAGTCTTCTGGCTTTTCATCGGTGATCACAAGCTCCTCATGTTTCTTGATGAATGCATGCCCTATGGCATATCCTCTTGATGCTGGTATTCCAATTTTCATAGTACCCCTCCATTTTTTCTGTTGCTGTTTTAGTTCTTCCTTATTTGTTTTCTAAAGCATGATGCTTCATGTAGGTGTCTATTTGCGTCTCCATATAGGAGATCAGCGCTTCCACGGAGTGACTTTTTTCTTGACTACATATTTTCGCTGCCCTGGCACACAAGAAACACTTTCTCGGCTCATAGGAAAGCTCCATGCGCCCCACGGCATATTCTTCATCGGTGTCATAGACATCAATGTCGATGAATCTGCCCAGCTCATGGTTTTGTTCTATGTAGATGGCATTTTCCTTAAGGGTTCTGGCATCCCCTTTCACCACGTAAAACATGGTAGGGCCTTCGGGGGTTTCATAGGCTTCCCTTAAGAGGACCTTTTTTTGAAAGATGTCGCCAAGACTTTTAGAGATTTCTGCATTGATGAGCCGCGTGGTGTCATTGTTTTTATCGGGACCTGGATAATTGGCCCGAATGGTCAGCACTGGCTCTCTGTAAGTTTCATGGAGTTTCTCAATAATGGCACACTTCTTCTCACGATAACGAAGAAGCTTCGCATAGGACTCTGTAGTCATTTTTTTCATGATCGGAAATTCTTTTGTTCGCTCTTTTTCCAAGTGTTTCTCTCCTTGCTTTGTTGAAACCAACCATAGACAAAAAAACCTTTTCATTATTATACCATAGGACTTTTCATCCATTACCCAAATGTTCAGAAAAAAAGAAATCACCAAAAGGAACCAAATCTTCCCCCCGGCGATTTCAGTAT
>DOKV01000069.1 GCA_003510765.1 Clostridiaceae bacterium
GAGGTCAATGCTTACGAGTTTTCTTTGAGCCTTTTGGAGGGATCTAAGGCGGCTTATCGAGCGGTGATGAGACCGACAGAAGGAACCATCCTTACAGTGATTCGTGAGGTGGGTGAAAAGACATCTGAGTATCATACAGATGATTTGACAGATCTGATGAAAAAGGTTGTGGATTTTGCTGATGAAACCTTGGAGAAGACACCAGAATTGTTGCCCCAGTTAAAGGCAGCTAATGTAGTGGATTCAGGAGGCATGGGCTTACTGATCATTCTGAAAGGCATGTATGAAGCACTGGAAAGTGGCCTTCAACTTGCTGAGAAGTTAGAACAAAAGAGTTTTGAAGAGTATGTGGCTGCAAGAGACACTCATACAGAAATTACTTTTGGCTATTGCACAGAGTTCATTGTTCTGGCAAAGCCAGAAAATGATTCCTTCAGAGACTATTTAGAAACCATGGGAGATTCCATTGTATATGTGGGCTTTGACGACATTTTAAAGGTTCATGTTCATACGGATGAACCTGGACTGGTGCTGGCGGAAGCAGCTAAAATTGGTGAATTAACCAAGATTAAGATTGAAAATATGCGTGAGCAACATAGAAACCTTCAAGAGACAGAAGATGTGCATCAAGCGGCACCTGCTGCCCCAGTGAAAGAACCGGTGAAAGAAAAGTATGCATTTATCTCTGTGTCCATGGGCCAGGGGATAAAAGCGGTCTTTGAAGATTTGGGTGTACATCATGTGATTTCTGGTGGTCAAACCATGAATCCATCCACTCAAGATATTGTAAAAGCGGTAGAAGAGGCCAATGCAGAGCATGTATTTATACTGCCGAACAATAAGAACATCATCATGGCAGCCAATCAAGCCAAGGACATATCTGGGAAGGATGTTTACGTGATCCCCACCAAGACCATTCCTCAAGGGGTAGCAGCCCTTACGGCTTTTAACCCAGAAGCAGATGTGGAAGACAACTATGATGCACTGATGAATAGTATTTCCACGGTGAAGTCTGGTTCTGTAACCTACGCAGTGCGGGATACAGAGATTGAAGGAAAAGAAGTGAAGCAAGGGGATTACCTAGGTCTTCTGGAAAGCAAAATTAAAGTAGTCAGAAGAGATCTCTACGGCCTGGTAGAAGAACTCATTGAAAACATGGTGGATGAAGACAGCTCTTCCATAACCCTCTTCTATGGAGAAGATGTGAAAGAAGAAGAGTTTGAAGCTTTTGTTGCATCTTTGGAAGAAAAGTATGAAGATTTAGATGTCATGAGTGTAGCTGGGGAACAGCCCCTATACTACTTCATCATTGCAGTAGAATAATTTTGAAATGAAAAAGAAGGCGAAGGCCTTCTTTTTTTACTATAGGAGGGGTGTATTTATGAGGATGGAAGATTCCGTAGCGGTGTTAAAAGGGGTAGGCCCAAAACTCACCACCCAGCTTGAAGGGATGGGGCTCTATACACTAAAGGATCTTTTGCTTTATTTTCCAAGGGGATACGATACTTTTTTAGAGGCAGACCATACCCTTTTAAATGGCATGGAAAAGCTTCGTTTGGTGGCCACGGTGACTAAGGTGCAAAAGCCTTTTCGAACCCGAAGTGGAAAAACCTTAACGACCATCCTCTTTTCTACAGAGTTTGGTCCCTTAAAAGCTATGTTTTTCAACATGCCCTATGTGGGACACCAGTATGTGGTGGGAGAATCCTACACCCTCACGGGAAAGTTTCTCAAAAAAGGAAAGAACATAGAAAGTATCAACCCTGTCCAAAGTAAAGATGTAGAAGAGATTGTACCTATTTACTCTTTAAGTGGAAAAGTCACAGGGACACTGCTGAAAAAACTATTAAGACAGATCCTCTCTATGGTGGTCCTCAATGAAAACCTACCAAAGGATCTATTAGACAAAGAAGAACTATTAGGTTTAGATGATGCAGTGCGAAACCTTCATTTCCCAGAGGATCCAGAGGTTTTAGAAAAAGCCTTAAAGAGAATGAAATTCCAAGAGATGTTTTCCTATGCCTTAAAAATCCTCTTGGCAAAAAATCGGAGACTAGAAGAGGAAGAAGGTATTGTCTTCTCCATGAGTCCCAGATTAAAAACCTTGAAGCAAACCCTTCCATTTGCCCTGACCAAGGCGCAAAACCGGGTAATGCGGGAGATTTTATTAGATCAAAAAAAATCTACACCCATGAATCGGCTTTTACAAGGAGATGTTGGATCTGGAAAGACCATCATTGCCTTTATTGCTCTTTTCAATGTGGTGGACAATGGCTATCAAGGGGCCTTCATGGCACCCACAGAAATTCTAGCCAAGCAGCATTACGAAGAAGCCCAAAAGCTTTTGGAGAAGTTCCACATGGAAGTTAGGCTATTGACGGGCTCCACAAAAAAGAAAGAGCGAGAAGTACTTTATAAGGAGCTATCAGAAGGGAAACCGATGCTTGTCATTGGGACCCATGCACTCATCGAAGAAAAGGTGCATTTTAAAAACCTGGGTATGATCATCACCGATGAGCAGCATCGCTTTGGTGTACACCAAAGGGCAAAACTCATACGTAAGAGTAAACAGTCTGAAGTCTTAGTCATGAGTGCCACGCCCATTCCAAGAACCATGGCTTTGACCATCTATTCGGATTTAGATGTGTCGGTCATTGACGAATTGCCCAAGGGGCGTAAAGAAATTAAAACCATGTTGCTATCGGAAAATCAAAGGAAAAGTGCCTACGAGAAGGTTTTAGCAGAAGTCCAAGGTGGTAGGCAAGCCTATGTGGTGACACCCCTCATTGAATTTGATGAAGAAAGTGAGTTGAATTCTGTATTGGGCCTTTACGAGACCCTATCTAAAGGTGTGCTGAAAGGTATCCCCATGGCATATCTTCATGGTAAAATGTCTTCAAAGGAAAAAGATGAGATTATGGACGCCTTTAAAAAAGGAGCACTGAAGGTGTTGGTCTCCACCACGGTCATCGAAGTGGGCGTCAATGTGCAAAATGCCTCTGTGATGATCATCGAAAACGCAGAACGTTTTGGACTGGCACAGCTCCATCAATTACGGGGACGTGTCGGAAGAGGTCCCTACCAATCTTACTGCCTCTTGGTGGCTAAAATAGGACAAGAGACCACCAGGCAACGGCTGGAAGTTATGGTGAAAAGTAATGATGGGTTCTATATTGCCGAGGAAGATTTGAAAAACCGAGGGACGGGACAGCTTTTTGGGCTACACCAAAGCGGCCATTCCGGACTTCTTTTATCGGATCTCTCCAAAGATTATGACCTATTTGTTCGTGCCAATGCCTTTGCAAGAGTTGTGTACCACAGTAATGAACAGACAAACAAGGCCATCAAAGAGTCCTTTTTGGAAAATCTTTCAGAGAGCCTTTACTACATTTGCCTCAATTAATAGGTGATGTGGGAAATGAATGAAGAATCAGCGAGGAGGAAATAGATGAGGATTATTTCTGGCAGTGCCAAAGGGAGAAAACTACTGTCTCCAAAGAATGAAGGGCGGATTACAGAGAAAGGTGAGCTTCGAGCAACTAGGCCCACCTTGGATCGGGTCAAGGAATCCATGTTTAACATCATCGGCCATAAAGTTTATGGGGCCAAAGTACTGGATATGTTTGCGGGTACCGGAAGTTTGGGATTAGAATGTGCCAGTAGAGGAGCAAAAGAGGTGGTGTTTCTCGAAAAGTTTAAAGAAACCTATGAAATATTGTTAGAGAATATCAACACGCTTGGGTTTCAAGAAGTGTCCAAAGTGCATTTTCGGGACGCTTATACGTTCATAAAAAGTTTAGGGTCTCAAGGAGAAAAATTCGATATAATATTTGTGGACCCACCTTATTTAAATCATATGGTGGAATCTTCCATCAAACTTATTGAAGAACAAGCGCTACTCACAAAAGATGGGCTCATCGTGTCAAAATATGATAAAGAAGAACCCATATACAGGCCAGAAGGAACCTTTATGCTAGTGGATGAACGAAAATACGGCAGCACCATCTTAGGGTTCTATCAAATGCGTGCATAAGGAGAAATCATGAAAGTTGCAGTGTATCCAGGAAGTTTTGACCCCATCACCTTAGGCCATATGGACATTATTTTAAGAGCGTCCAAGGTCTTTGATAAAGTTGTGGTGGCGGTCTTAAAAAATGTAGAGAAAAAAGGACTTTTTACCATAGGCGAAAGAGTGGAAATGATTCGTACATTGGTGGCAAAGTATGATAATATTGAAGTAGTGAGTTTTCAAGGTCTTTTGGTAGATTTTATGTCCTCCATCGATGCGCAAATCATCATCAAAGGGCTTCGTGTGGGGCTAGACTTTGATTATGAACTACAAATGGCACACATGAATCGCAAATTGTCAAAGAGTCAAGTAGAGACGGTACTCATGATGGCAAGTACGGAGTATTCTTACATTAGTTCATCTTCCGTACGGGAAATTCTTCACTTTCAAGGAGAAATTCAAGGATTTGTGCCTGAGGAGATCCTAGAAGATGTATATAGAAAAGTCAATAAAGAAAGCGAGGGAGGGGCTAAAGAATGATAGAAAATTATGAAGTGACATCAAGACGAATCGAGATTACTGGACTTGTGGAAGTATTACAAGAAATTGTGGAAGATGGCTCAAAAATGCCTTTGACCAAAAAAGTGTTGGTGGATAAAGATGAGATCATCAACATTTTAGATGAGATCATTCAGGTGATTCCAGAGGATCTTCGAACAGCCCAGTGGGTGTTGGCTGAAAAGGACCGAATCCTGACAGAAGCTAAGACAGAGTATGATCGCACCAAAGCTGAAGTGGATCGTATGATGAAAGAAAAAATCGACAATCATGATTTGGTGAAAGAAGCCACCATAAAGGCTCAAGAAATTATCAACAAAGCACAAACAGAAGCGAAAATGGTGAAGTTATCTGCTAGAGATTATGCGGATTCTTTGTTATCGGATCTGGATACAGAGATTAAAGAAAGAAACCAAGAGATGATGCACAGTTTCAAGAACCTCTTTGAGGGGTTTGTTCAAGACTACAATAAGAGTTTTCATACCACTTCTGAAACCATCAAAGAAAACATCAAAGAGTTGCGAGAAATGAAATAAGTGCGCTCTAAAAACGCCAGAGGCCACCTCTGGCGTTTTTAGAGTGCTTTGATTTTCCGTCTATTTAATGATATAATAATATATGAAATGAATAAAAGGAATAATATAAGGTTTGTAAGCTCCGGATGGTTCGCAAGAAGTATGTGGGTTTTCTGAAGATGTCTTCGAGAACTTAATACATCTAAAACCTCATGGGAAAGTAAAGGAGGATGCTGATGTTTCAAGAAAATGAGTATGTAATGTATGGATTGACAGGTGTGTGTAAGTTAGCGGAGAAGAGAACAGAGACTTCAGGGGATCATAAGGGTGTGGAGTATTATATTCTGTATCCAGTGAAAGATGAAAGCGCAAAAATCATGATTCCAGTTCGGCTTGGACAAGGTAGAATGCGTGGACTCATCACAAAAGAAGAACTAAAAAAACATCTTATGCAGCTTCAAGAGGAAGACATTTGGGTGGATGATTTAAAAGAACGGGGAAAAGACTTTCAAGAACGTCTAAAGACCGGAGAGTTTTACCAATGGCTGGCCATTTCTTCTTGCCTTTATGGGGAGAAGAAGCGAAAAGTATTAGAGGGAAAAAAATTATCCATGGTGGATGAAAAAGTCATGAAAGATGCATGGACCTTACTGTGTGAAGAAGTGCTGTATGGGCTAGAAATCACCGAAGACCAAATGAAGAGACTCATCAATGAGGAAGAAGAATTATAGTGACCTTTATAAAGATCCCCAAATCATGGGCCAAAGCCAATGATTTGGGGATCTTTTTGTCTTTGTGAACTTCACAGTCTGTAGAGGGCTTGGAGGGCCTGATCTACCTTTTCCATGCGTATCTCTAAGTTTTTTTGTAGTGCTTTAAGCTCTTCAAGGAAACTGGAAAGCAACGCAAGGTTTTTGGTGATTTTTTCTCGCACCCCCCAATCTGTAAAGATATTATCAAAGAAGATGTCTATGAACTGTTCTGGTGGCTCAATGGTTTCCAAGGTGGATGAAAAGGCTTCTTCTACATCTTGTAGCTCCCCTTGGAGCCTGGTGACTAAGGTTTCTAAGAGGGCTAGATACTGGGTGGATTTTTCCAGTTCTCCATACTTGATCAGATCTGTGATCATCCCTCCGCGAAGAAAGGTGTCTATGGTAGCCATACCTTGAGCGCTATTTAAGTATCTTTTGGCTTCTTCCCCGGTTTCTATAACCGCAAGTAAAGCTTCCCGTGCTTCGGAGAGTTCCTTTTTAGTGTAGTAAAGCGCAGATTTCTTTTTCACCAATTCTTCTTCTAGCTCTTGACCTTCTACATACTCTTCACGGCGTTTTCGTAAAAGTTCTTTCAACGTTTCTTTGGCTTCTTTGTGCAAGAGGCTTTGCTTGTCTTTGTGTTGGCGCATTTGTCTCAACACTTCTTTTTTCTCTTCATAGAGAAGCTTTGCTGCATAATAGTCATCCTCTTCCTTGGTTCTTTGGGCTTCATAAGTACCACGAATTTTATGGGAAAATGTAGTGAAGGAGAGTGTTTCCAGGGCATCCACATCTTTCTTTTCATTTTTCATAAGCGTGAGAAATGTATGAAGCGCTTGGTCTTTCTTATGGATGTCTTCATCTAGACGAAGGAGTTTTTCAGTATATACGTCCAGGGTTCTTTGGGTTTCCAAGAGGTGTTCTTGTAGTTCTTGATAGGTCTTGAACCTCTCATGGCT
>DOKV01000015.1 GCA_003510765.1 Clostridiaceae bacterium
AAAATCTTACAGATTTTGTCATCATCGGTTACACTACGGACCAAAGCTATGCAGAGAATCTAAAGGCTAAATTTTTAGAAGAAACCTCTTTCCAAGGCGAAGTCTACATCATGCAGATGGGCGTCGCTGTAGGGACCCATGTGGGACCTGGAGGCCTCTCCATGTACTTCATGGAAACTGGAGACAGAAAAGATAGTCTGCTGTTCAACGAGCTAGAAGCACTAAAAGAGAAAAAAGACACGTTCCTGAAAAAATACGGTCTTAAATAATCCTTCCATGCTGAAACATGCCTGCTTTTTCCAAGGATCCCTTGGGAAAGGCAGGCATGTTTTTTCTTCCAATGAAGAAGAAAGCACTTTATAGGTTTTGCAAGAGTGCTTCATAAAAACCCTTCATGGCTTCTAGATTCTCTATGGAAATGCGTTCGTCAGTACCATGGATTCTTTGTAGATCTTCCTTGGTCAACTTCACTGCACTAAAGCGATAGATCTGGTCTGATAGACCTTCGTATTTTCGACTATCTGTCCCGCCCGCCATAAGATAAGGCAGTACCTTGGCCTCTGGAAATACCTGAAAGATGCACTTTTCAAGAAGCTCCCAGGCTGGCCCCTCATGGGGAGAAATGGTTGAAGCCTCTTCCTTTTCTAAAAATTCATACTGGACATGGAGCCCACCATTGATTTCTTCAAGGTGTTTTAACACATCTCCTGTGGTTTCTCCTGGAAGTATTCGCGCATTGATCACGGCTCTGGCTTCTTGGGGCAGCACATTGTAAGCCTCTCCGCCCCTCATGTAGGTCGGGGTCAAGGTTGTGCGAATCAAGGAGTTCATGGTGGTACTCTTTTCAAGGGTACTGGTCAAATAGGAGAATAAAGGACCTATGTTCTTTAAGAGGATGCCTTTCATCCCCATATAAGGGGCAAGCCCTTTGAACATGGCTTCCACAGGGGCCGTAAGTTTTGGTTTCATAGGCCTATAGGAGAGGTTCATGATGGCTCTTGAAAGGGTGAGTAGTGCTCCATCTTGAGGGGGCATTGAAGAGTGCCCCCCTTCACCTTTGGCCTTCAGACGAATCATGGTAGATCCTTTTTCTGCCACGCCGATGAGTGCCAAAGGTTTCTTCAGCCCCTCCAAGGCCTCTTCCATCACCGCACCCCCTTCATCTAGGACAAAATCAAAGGTGATGCCTTCCTTTTCGAAATACGCTGCCATGGCCTTGGCGCCTAGTTCTCCGCCGGTTTCCTCATCAAATCCCAAGGCAACATAGACATCTCTTCTTGGCAAGTGCCTCTTTGCGAGAACTTCTTCCAGGACTTCCAGGATCACAAGGACTTGATTTTTATCATCTAAGGTGCCTCTGCCATAGACATATCCGTCTTGAAGTGTTCCAGAAAATGGCGCCACTGACCAGGCATCCCTTGTGGCCTCTTCCACGGGCACCACGTCATAATGCCCCAGGAGCAAAATAGGGGGCCCTTCTTCTTTCCCTTTCAGGTGATAAACCCTTGAAAACCTATTGATGGGCACCACCTTACACATTCTATGGACTCTTTTGTAGGTTCTCTCTAGAAATGCTAAAAACGCCTCAAAGGCTTCTTCGTTTCTAGGCTGGTCTTCTGTGGGGCAAATGGTCTTGTAGGTGATGGCTTCTTGTAGATGTACCACCAGGTCCGATGCATGCTTCTTTGTCATTGTCTCCTCCTAAAATGGGCCGTAGGAAAATCTCGTGGCCAAATATAAAAATCCCAAGGAAAGAAAAAAGATCAAAAGCTGGATCTTGATGGACCAGCGGATCCACTTGGGATAACTCACCACCGTAAGCCCTAAAGCAATCATCAAGGTGGGGTTTGTGGGATAGAGTAAATTGGAGAAACCGTCCCCAAAGAGAAATGCTTGGACGGCGGTTTGTCTTGTAATGCCCAAGAGGTCTGTCAAAGGTAAGAGGATGGGCATCACCAAAAATGCTTTGGCCGACCCGGATCCTACAAAGAAGTTCAACAGCAAGATGAGCACATATAAGCCCACCACGCCTTGATAAGGACTTAACCCTTGTAGCCTTTCTGCCGCATAATAAAGCAGCACATCCATCACTTGTCCTTCTGTCATGATGTGTTTGATGGACATGGCCAGTAAGATCAACAGCACCGCTGGAAGCATGGCCACGAGGCCTCCTAAAAGATCTTTCATCAATATTTTCGTTGATCCATAGTTTGACAGTGTTCCCGCAGTGATGGATGCCACCAAAAAGAGTATGGCCAATAGTGGCAGGGCTAGACCCGATAACACTGGGATGAAAAAACCCAAAACAATGAGTATTATCATCCCTAGCAAAAAGAATCCATAGACTTCCACGGCCTTTTTCAAGTGCCCCTTCTCCAAGTGCTGATTTTTTTCAAAACGTACATACTGTTCTTTTCGTTTTCGATCTTCTTCATACACCAAAGAGTAGGATGGATTTTTTTCAATTCTCTTGGCATACAGTGTCAAATAGCCATAGAGCACCCCATAGATGGTGAGGAAAATCAGGATCCTAAAGAGGCTTCCCGAATAGGCCGGGAGCCCTGCAATGCTCTGGGAAACCCCCAAGGTAAAAGGATTCAAAATGGCTGATGCAAATCCGAATCCTGAAGCCATGGCACTCATCCCAAGACCCAGAAGAGAATCCCAGCCAAAGGAATAAGCCAGGGCCACTGCCATGGGTACCAAGATGATCAGTTCTTCAAAGATGCCAAAAAGGGCCCCAAAGGACATAAAGAAGAAAATCATCAATCCTAGAAGTACATACTTTCTCTTTTCGAAGCGCTGGACTAGACCTTCCATGATATAGCGAAGAATCCCACTATGGTCTAAGACTCGAAAAGATGCCCCAATGAAAAGAAGAAATAGAATAATGACGATGATGGTTACTTGATCTTTACCAAACAACACCTCTATAGGTGCTGTAAACCATCGATAAAAAGGATACTCTGGCCGTTGGAAAAGTTGAAAAGACCCTGGGACAATCTTTTCTCTCCCCTCTTCTAGGATGCGTTCATAACTTCCCGCTGGCAGCACCTTTGTGAGGAACCCCGCCACCATCATGAAGGCCCCTAAGATGCCCAAGGATGAAAAAAAAGACTTTTTGGAGATTTTCAGTCCTTGATGTTCTTGCATGCTTTGTCACCTCTCTTCTACATTCTATGTTAAAAAAAGTGTACCATAAAACCTTTGGAAGAAGTATGAAAAGCCTATGTATGAAGCCCTCTTCATGGTTTCTCACCCATGAAAAAACAGTTCTTGGCCAATGCTTTTCCTTCTGGGAAAAGCATTCAAACCAAGAACTGTTCTATGTACTTCACTGAAGTTTATCTAGGTCAGGAGATGAAGAGATTTTACGCTTCCTTCTTCACCTTGCCCTTTTTTATTCTGGTCACTTCTGTATTGATAAAGGGCACGAAGTAGTTCATACCTATGATGGCAAAGGTGGTTCCTTCCACTACCCATCCCCAATATCTCATGGCCATGATGAGGACACCAATGGCTATACCAAAGATCCATCGACCTTCATCTGATTTTGGTGATGTGACAGGGTCTGTAGCCATGAAGAATGCACCATAGATGATGCTTCCGGAGAAAATGTGGAACAGTGGATTTTGCCCATTGATCAGCGCCATGACTGCTACGGCAGATAAAATACCGGCAGGTGCTCTCCAGTTGGCGTACTTGTTGTAAAACAGGTATGCTGCACCTAATAAGAGTGCCAGGGCAGATACTTCCCCAATACTACCAGGAACATTTCCGATGAAAAGATTCCATATGGATGTGGTTTCTCCAGTGGCTCTAAAATGTTGAAGTGGTGTGGTGGTGGACACCATATCCACCTGTGAGAGCCATGGGGACATGGCCGTTGGGAAGGCAAGCACAAGAAACAATCGTCCAAATAGTGCTGGATTAAACAAATTCTTGGGGAATCCACCAAAGACATGTTTCCCAGCAATGATGCCCACAGCTGCTGCAATGGCCAAAATATGTAAGGGTGTGGATGGAGACACAGAAAGTGCTAAAAGCAGCCCTGTGGTAATGGCACCGCCATCTTTAAAGCTGTATTTTCTTTTGAAAATAAACTGAAAAAGTGCTTCTGCACCTACAGCTGTAGCGACCCCCACCAATATTAGAAATAGTGCTTTCTCTCGATATAAATAGATCGATAATAGCGCAGCAGGCATGAGTGCAATGATCATACCTTTGAACATTTTTACCATATGATTCTAACCTCCTATGATTCAACATGCTCCATGATTGAAGTGTTGAACGACTCTTTTTTGATAAAATAGTATATAAATTATACCATGTGGAAGAAGACATTTCACCCATTATCTCACTATTTCTAGAATGACTCCAAAGAAAGAACCGTTTCTTTCTCTCCTTTATCTCTTGTGATGAACAAGTGTCTTCGATTAGAAACCACCAATAATTTAGAACGGGTGGCGGTAACGCCCTCTTCTGCACTCTTTTCCACCCGGGATAAACCGGATCAAGCCTACTGCCAGGAAATTTTCAAAGTTTTTAAAGCCCATGATGTGCGGTATTTTTTCTA
>DOKV01000014.1 GCA_003510765.1 Clostridiaceae bacterium
TTTTTATCCTCCGTCATGTACATCCTCCTCGCTGAGCTTCTTTAAAAGCTCCCTTTTCACATTATTAATGATTGACACAACCTTGGAATAATCCAACCTTCTGGGACCGATGAGATTGATGGTCCCCACATTTTCATCATTGATCTTATAACTGGTTGTGATGATCGTAAAGTCTTTGGCTTCAGGTAATGCCAACTCATCCCCTATGGTGATGAGCATCTCCTCGTCCCCATTCTCAAGATCATGAAAGAGGAGATCCGGTTTATCCAACAGTCCTAAGAAATCTTTGATCTTCCCCATATCCGAAAACTCCGGATAATTGAGGATTTTCGCTGTCCCATCCACAAAGTACTGCTCCTCTTTGGCTTCTTCATTGAGACTCTCATACACCGCTGAGAGGATGGATAAGAAGAGTTCATCATATCCTTCCAAGTCGTTCTTCAAACTATTGACAATGTGAAGATTGATATCTTCAATATTCATGCCTTTTAGCTTGAGATTGAGTAATCCACAAATGTTTGCCAGTACTTCAGGTTCTGGTGTGTGATTCAGCCTAATGAGCTTATGGGTGATGGCCCCATGGTCTACCATGATCACGGCCAAAATGGTGTTTTTTTCCATGGCAATGAGCTGAATATTTTTCACATGGGCTTTGGACAAACTAGGCTTCTTCGCTACCACTGCTAAGTTGGTCAGCTCGGATAACATCATGGCCGTTTGCTTCATGATTTTATCTATTTCGAAGGCTGCCATGGTGATGATCTTGTCTTCAATAAAGGTCACTTCCTCAGGACTTAAGGATTCTAAGGTCATGAGTTTATCAATGTACATCCGATATCCTTTGGCTGAAGGAACGCGACCTGAGGAAGAATGCAGCTGATCAAGATAACCCAGTTCTTCAAGATCTGCCATCTCGTTACGAATGGTGGCAGAACTGATACCCAGTTGATACTTTTTCTCCAGGGTCCTTGATCCCACCGGCTCACCTGTCACAATATAATCTGTGACAATGGCCTTTAAGATCTCTAGTTTTCGTCGATCCATTTCACTTGACATGCTTTCTCACCCCTTTATTAGCACTCGCACTCGATGAGTGCTAACAGCTACGATATTAAAATAACATCTGTGAGATTATTTGTAAATACCCGATTCCATTGATTTTATGCAGTTCTAAGTGAAAAAACTCATTTATCCATTCCATTCTTTGAAATACTCATGTTTTCTACCAAAATCACCTGCACTCAAAAAAGCGACTTTTCTATATACGCTTATGTGCTTGTCACTGAACTACATCTAGATGATCTACCTTCTTCATCCCAGGGTCATTAGGGTAGATCGCTAAGCGGGAGGAATGCTTAGCACTAAGAACGATGCTCTCCTTTTCTCTTCTCTCCTTATAATAAAAATACAGGAGACCCTCTCTTTAAGGATCTCCTGCACTCATTCAAAGCCTTCCTAAGGCCTTCCATTGATCTTGATTTATGATGGCTCTATTCACATTCTTCGCCATGCATGGGCGTGATCATGACTTTCTCAATGACGCCATCTTCTGCTTTTACCACCTTGATGCATAAATCATCAGATCTAAACTCTACACCACTGGCGATGCTTACATTAGATTCTCTTGCTAAATTGCTTACCAAGCCCCCCAGGGTCTTGCCTTTTCCAGCAGGAAGATCCATTCCTGTTTCTCGAATGATTTTCTCCACATGGGTAGAGGCTGTCCAAATGTTATCATGCCTTGCCACAAAGTCCTTTTTCGGCGCCAAAAAACGAATGATGGCAAAGACGATGGCGATGGCCAAGGTGCCCAAAACCAAATCCAACATGGTTTCGGCATAAATCAGCATCTTTCTTGCAATGACAAAAAGAATCAATTCTAAAATCGCATTGGTAGAGTGGTTTAGTAGCATCAGCATCAGCTCAATGCCTACTACCAGAAGCAGCGTATGCCCTAAGAAATGCTTAAACACATCATAAGAATCCTCCAAGGGTGCATGAAAAATTTCAAAGAAATACAGTACAATATCAATGATTCCTATGGTGATTCCAATGGCTAATAGAAATGTCAAGAAAATTTCCAACCCATAGGTAAATTTCTCTAGACCTTCTTTAATTTCAAACTTCTTCATAATACCCTCCATGATGTTCCTTAAATAATACTAAAAAAACCCCTATTCCATAGTACCTCATGGAAACAGCTGATACAAGGGGCTCCAGCATCTTTGATATTCTTTAGACAAAACAGGGGGTTTATTGACGATAATGAGGTTTTAGAGGGTGTTCTCTTTGAAAAACTGTCCTAAAATCGTTCTATTTCTTCTATTCCTCATAATGCATAATTTCTTGCATGTCAATCAGAAACTGAATTTTTTCATTCATTATCATTGTGCTTCTGGAACTTCTCCAAAACCTCTGGTTTTTACAAACTTTACTTCATGTTTAAAAGATTGCAAATGATCGAAAGGATGCCCCTTTGCCAAGTCTATGGCCTCAAAGGTTTGCCGGTCAAAAAGCACCGATAAAATTCTTTTTTGCTCTAGGACCCCACTGTGCGTATTCACCTCTCTTTGATAAACATTGAGCAACACGTCCGCCACAGGCAGTAAGTGAAAGAGGTTCTTCCCCAAGCGATAAGCAAT
>DOKV01000221.1 GCA_003510765.1 Clostridiaceae bacterium
GGCATCAAAGAAGAAGAACATTTATTAAAGAGCAAGGTCTTTACGCTAGATAAGTATTCTCAAACCCTGAAAAAGGGTGGAGAAGCTGTGGAGCTCACCCCCAAAGAATTTGCCATCATGAAAATCTTTTTGGAAAATGAAGGCAAAGCTTTTTCCAGGGATGAACTGTTAAACCTTGTTTGGGGCTATGATTTCATTGGAGACCCCAAAATCGTGGATGTGAACATGAGAAGACTTCGGTCAAAGATTGAAGACAATCCGTCTTCGCCCATCTATATTGAAACGGTTTGGGGTACGGGTTATCGGTGGAACAAAGACTAAAAGAGAAAGTAGGGAAACATAAGGCATGAAATATCTGAGAAGTCTTCGATTCCGATTGGCCATGAGCTATCTCATCATCATCTTGGTGACTTTAATCATTACGGATATTGCGTTGGTAGGGGTCATGAGAACCTATTTCCATAGCAATATCCGTGATACACTCTATGCCCAACTGGCCGTGGCCACAGATACCTATGAACGATATTTTTCAGAAAATACCTTGGTGGAGAACATCGCCAATGATGAAGATGCTTTTTGGCGCCAGTTTGAAGGTGTCGTACAAATCATCGATCTGGACAAAGAAGTGATTCTGGATTCTTCAGGCAATCGCCCTAAGGGGCCATTGGCCATGATGGATGTGGATGCGGCCCTCGCAGGAGGGCGAGGCTTTACCATATTTGTTCAAGAAGAATCTGGAGAACGGGTGCTGGCGGCATCCATGCCCATTAGAAGTAGAGGGAGTATAGAAGGAGCACTGCGCTTCATAACTTCCTTGGGTGGGGTAGAACGATCCATGAGGGTCATCATCATGTATCTGACCATTTTCGGATTTTTGGTGCTCCTCATCACCACCCTCATCAGTAATGTGCTGGGTCTTCGCTTCATCCGACCCATCGAGAAGCTCACAAAGACCGCAGAGATTATGGCCACAGGGAATTACAATGTGGTCAGCATAAAAATGTATGAGGATGAAATTGGCAAACTCTCCGACACCCTCAATCATATGTCCAGTGAGATCAAGAAGAAGGAAGCCCTGAAAAATGACTTCATCTCTTCGGTGTCCCATGAGCTAAGAACGCCTTTAACAGCCATCAAAGGATGGGCGGTGACCATCAAAGATCCATCCACAGACCGAGAGCTCTTGACCCAAGGACTGGATATTATTTCAGAAGAAAGTGATCGTTTAAAGTCCATGGTGGATGAGCTTTTAGATTTCTCGAAGTTTGTATCGGGAAAGATCACTTTGGCAAAAGAAGAAGTGGATCTTGAAGGGTTGTTTTGTTACCTTCGGAATCATATGGAAGACCGAGCAAGAAGAGAAAAGAAGCACTTCGTGGTGGAGACGGAAAGCGCCATGGGAAAAATCTTTGCAGACCCCAATCGATTGAAGCAAGTGTTCATCAATCTATTGGACAATGCCTTTAAGTTCACCAAAGAAGGGGGCCATGTGACCCTTTCTTTAAAAAGAACAAAAGGAGCTGTGTTCTTCATGGTCAAAGATGATGGAGAAGGTATGTCTAAAGAAGACGTGGTCAAAGTAAAGGAAAAGTTTTATAAGGGCAAAACTTCAAATTCCAGTAACGGCATCGGGCTATCCATTTGTGATGAGATTGCCTTGCTTCATGGTGGGGAGCTGCTCATTGAGAGTACAGTAGGAGAAGGCACTGTGGTAACCTTAAGACTTCCGCTAGGGGGGAAATAGATGTTCAGTAGAATGCAAAAAGCCATAACCTTGATTTGTGCAGCAGCTTTTTTATTGCTGGCTGGAGGGTGCAACTTGGACATGAATGATGTCAGTGCCAGCATCGCGCCTCCTCGGCATCAAGAAATTCCCATCCAAGGAGAGTATAAATTTCAACAAGTGTTTCATTTGGAGGAAGGACGTTTTGTGGAGGAAACTAATTTTAGAACTTTCACGGCAGAGTTTTCCTTGGCAGGGGCAAGAATTGGCCTAGAACGTGTGGGGGAGCCTGGTTATGTATCGAAGCTTGTGCATTCCTTCGACTACTTTTTAGAACGGTATCGAAGCAATCCTGAGCGTTTTCCTTTCATCCAGGGGCAAATGGAAGTGTTGTCCATTTCTTCTGAAGGGCGGTCTTTCTATGACATCTTTGTCTTGAATGAGGATGAAATTGCCTTGGTGAAAGGCAATCATTTGATCAAGATGGTGCGCACTGATTTTGAAAAAGAGGGTTTTGGCCCTTTACTCGATACGAAAATGAACCTTCTCGAAAATAGTGACGCAGAGGATCTGGCTTTTGAACCCACTGCAGGGGTGCTCATAGGGCTACGAGGGCCAAGGAATGAAGAGACGAAGGAAAGTTCTTATCGCACCTTATGGATCACCCATGATGGGGAAGTGCAAGAAGTCTATGAGGTGGATGATTTGCTTTTTCCAAGAAAAGAGTTTTGGAAACTGGAAGTGCGTCGAGAAGAAGTGGAAGGGGTCACCAAGGAGCGGCTGAATATTTACGCCATCACAGGCGTACAAAGCAATGTGAAAGAAGAACTTCTCTATGAGTATCCAGGAACCTTTGTAGATGTCACCTTCCTCAGCAATAACCACGTGGGCATTGTGTACACGGAAAATGGAGAAACCTATGACCCCATGGAAGAGGCTATGACCCTTGCGGTGGATGGCTATAACAGTTATCAGCCCCAGCCCATAGGGGATTTTTATGGAGAAGAAGGAGAACTGGAGTTTCAAGAAGCCCTCTTCCAAGTGGTTTCAAGAAATGAAGCGATTTCCAGTAGCGAGGTGCATCTAGCCTCCTTGTATCAGCGATTCTCCCTGAAACGTCAGCACGGACATTGGGCCGTGGAAGCCCGGTTCAAAGAAGAGGAAGAGGTCTATAAGGTCCCTGTGGCCCTTCGTGTGGAAGAGCCCTTGGTGGCCTATGACACCCTCACAATCCCTTGGACAAGAATCAAAGAACAGATTCCTCAAGCCATGGATGCCTTCAATGCACCAGGGAACAGCTTCATGCTGGTGCGTACACCGAAATATCTCATGATGTATCGAATCCTGGGAGATGAGCTGAGTAAAGAGCCACTCCAAATCATTGAAATCAAGGAACGAGAACAAATTGTCATGGCTGAATGGGCCAGGGGCGAGTTTGTAAGAAGATGGACAGATGTGGCGGCAAGAGAAGGCAGAAAAATCATCTTTGTGCAAAATAGAAGATGAAGAAAAGGGAAGACTTCAGGAAAAAAGAGTCTTCCTTTTTTCATGGCTCAGAGGTTCACCAAGGGGAGCCATCCTAAGAAAGGGTCAGGATTTCTTAAAGAAATCCTAAGAAAATAAAAGAAATTAACAAACGAGGTTCTTTGGGGTACAATGAAATCAAGACTGAATGATTGTTGAGGTAGATGATGGGAATGATAAAGCATTTATTTATTGTAAATCCAGTGGCGGGGAATGGTATTGCGCTGAAAATGACCAAAACCATTCATACGCTATTTAATGAATTAAAACTGAAATACCAAGAAATTTCCTATGAGATTGTCTATACCAAGGAAGAAGGACACGCCACAGAAATCGCTAGAAAGTATGCCGCTGATGAAGCCTATAGAATCTATGCTGTGGGTGGAGATGGGACCTTAAACGAAGTACTCAATGGCATGGTGGGCGGTGAAGCGGCCCTAGGATGCATCCCTGGAGGTTCGGGCAATGATTTCATCAAAAGCTTGGTCCCCAAATTTGATCGTAAAAGAATCCTCATGAATACGGTGCTGGGCCAAGTGGAAGAAATTGATGTGGCTTCCGTGGACGGACGTTATTTTATAAACATTTCCTCCATGGGCTTCGATGCCTCGGTGGTGAACAATGTGGAGAAGTTTAAAACGCTCAAATATTTGCCCAATAAATTTGCCTATCTGGCTTCGGTGCTGGATACGGCAAAGGATTTTAAAAACCTATCCCTACGTATGGTGGTAGATGGAGAAGAACTCCACACCGAGGCCTTCATGGTGGCCATTGCCAATGGTAAGTATTATGGTGGTGGCATCAAAATTGCCCCGGAAGCAGACCATCAAGATGGACTGTTGGACGTACTCTTAGTAAGAGACATCACCCGTGCAAAGATCATGAAATTTCTACCCAAAGCCATCCCAGGAAAGCATATGGACTTGGAGGAAGTGACGCTGATGCGAGCGAAAAAAGTGGATCTTTATAGTGATGAGCCAGTGTTTATCAACATCGATGGAGAACTGGAGGCAAGAAGAGAAGCACATTTTCTTTTGGAAGATAAAAAAGTCAAGTTCATCATGCCAAAGAGTGCATGGTAGAAGAGGAGGAACAGCTAATGGAGGACAAGAAAAAAGGCGTGAAACTGGCCAAGGGTCTTGGGAAGTTCACCAGTGAAGTGATGCAGGTATCAGGAGATGCCCTAGGACTTTTGGCCATGAAGATGGGTAAAGAGGCGATTGCCTATAAAACCATTCAGACCATGAGACGAAAAGGGGATGAAACCGGAGATCAAGTGGAACGTTTTCTGGAAAAGAACATTCAAAAGGTTCAAGTGGTCATGGCAGAACAAGATCTTAAAGGCAAAGCGGAAAGTACCTTGGAAGATGTGAAGGAAGCGGTGAAAAAAGTGGATCTTCAGAAGATCCGTCAAAACCTCAAGGACAAAGCCGATGGCATCATCACCAAGGAAACAAAAATCTATGGAGACCCACAGCACTTTTATGACAAAGAGAAAGAAGTGGAAGGCATTATACTCGAAGAAGTGTCTTGGAAAGAAGGGGACCTATAAGGAGAAAAGACAAAGCGGAAAGGCATCCAGTGTGGACAGCCTTTCCGCTTTTTTCTTTTTTAAGTGCAATCCCTAGGGCTTTTGGGTGTCCTCACCCTCTGCATTCTTGGGATGCTCATAGACTTCATAGGCCTCTTCTGCGTGCTTTTTGGTTTTTCCTTTGGGCTCTTTTTCAAAGTCCACATGGACACGATAGGTAGAGTCTGGCTTCTTTGGTCTGGTGCTGGTTCTAAAGACCAGATAAATACCAAAGAGTAGAATCACAAAAGCGCGTAGGGTACTGAAGGTAAGCCAGTCAGGGAAATCGCCTACGTAGCGAGCATAGGCCACAAAGATTCCCGTGAGAATTAAGGTGATGGAAATCATGAGGAGCCCTCGGTCCTTGGGTTTGGCTACATAATACTGTAGAAGCGTAAGTCCTAGGATCACCATGAAAATAGGGGCCGTGAGACGGTCCATGATGGGGACGAACTCTTTGAGTAGATAGAATCCACCGATTAAGGTGAGTAGGCCTCCAGGAATCAGCACACTGGGGTCTCGGTATTTGTAGTTGGAAAAATAGTCGATTTGCAAAAATAGTCCAGGGAGTAAGATGAACAGTGGCCACATATTGCGCATGGAGAATAAGTCCTCTAGGAAAATAGAGTTATAGAGCGCTGCACCGCCAAGGATGATCAAAATGATCCCGATATAGTATGTGGTTTTATTACGCATAAGTAATTCCCTCCTCTTTGTCCTAAGAATACCGCTGAAATATTAAAAGGGTGTTAAAATACACCATTTTTAACAAAGGTTTGGGTGGCGTTTTTCATTTTTGTCCATGGCTATGGGGCAAGTGTTTTTATCAGGAGAAAGGGCTCTCCATGGGCTGAAATAGGGGAAAAAGTTCCCTTTTAGGTGTTTAAACTTTCTTCTTTTCAGGCTAAAATAAAGAAGAGTAAGAAAACGTTTTTATGAAGGGAGCTAATAAAAGAGATGAGTATGAGACATGACCTTTCTATGACGGTGAAATTAGAGGGGCCACTGCCCCCAAAAAAACCCTTTTTAGAGGGCATCAGGCGTGCACCCAATAGAGGATATACCCTGAACAAGAAAGACACAAAAGTGGCGTTGATGAATGCCCTGAGATATGTGCCCAAGGAGCATCATGAAGTCATGGCCAAAGAGTTCTATGAGGAGCTGAAAACCTATGGGCGGATCTATGGCTATCGCTATCGTCCCGAAGGAAGAATCCATGGAAAACCCATAGACGACTATGAGGGCCGATGCATCGAAGGAAAAGCCATTCAAGTGATGATGGACAACAACCTAGACTTTGAGGTGGCTTTGTATCCCTATGAGCTGGTCACCTATGGAGAAACGGGTCAGGTATGTCAAAATTGGATGCAGTATTTACTGATCAAAAAGTATCTAGAAGTATTGAAAAGTGATGAGACTCTCGTCCTTGAGTCTGGCCATCCCTTGGGCATCTTTAAGAGTCATGAGATGGCTCCAAGGCTGATCATCACCAATGCCATGATGGTGGGCATGTTTGACAATCAAGAAAGCTGGCATCATGCCATGCAAATGGGAGTGGCCAACTACGGACAAATGACCGCTGGTGGCATGATGTATATTGGGCCTCAAGGGATTGTCCATGGGACTTTCAACACCATCATCAATGCTGGGCGCATGAAGCTGGGGTTAAAAGGCAGTGAAGATTTATCAGGATTCCTCTTTGTGTCCTCTGGTCTAGGTGGCATGAGTGGTGCCCAGCCTAAAGCGGCAGACATCGCGGGGGCTGTGTCCATTGTGGCGGAGGTAGATGCCTCTAGAATCAAAACCAGAACAGACCAAGGCTGGGTAAAAGAAGTGGCCACCTCCCCGGAAGAAGCGTTCTTGTTGGCTGAAGAGGCCATGAAAGAAAAGCGTACTTTATCCATTGCCTTCCATGG
>DOKV01000166.1 GCA_003510765.1 Clostridiaceae bacterium
AGTGAACGAAGTGGGAAAGTGTATTTTAGAAAAAATGGTGTGACGAAAGGATATCTCATGATTCATGTGGGCACCATGACCCTGGATTATCGTTCCTTGCCATGAAATGAGGTGAAGGTTTATGAAGAAGAGTTATCCAGGGGGCGTGAGTATATTTTTTTTAGGAGCTATGCTCCTATTGTTTTCCTTATTTCATCAATTGACCCAGGAAGCCGTGTTCATCAGGTATAAAAAAGAGGAACTCTTTGGACTGCTTACTTTTGATTATGCATTAGAAAGTGCGTATTTACAGCTCTATCATGGGGAGCCTTTAAGCACTTCATATCCTGTAAAAGACTCGATGAAGGAGACAATAGATAGAAGGTTGTCCTATGCTTTTGTTATAGAAGACCAAGAAGATCGATGGATTCTTTTCGGGGCTGTAGAGGGAAAGAAAAGGGGGCATTATGAAATCAAAAAAGGTCCGGGGGAGCATATTATTTTCGCTACTCCAGCAGATGTTCATGACCTTGTTGATCCTTAGCATCACCTTCAGACTCTATGCTGGCGTTGTGAAGGACTATTATGAACTGGTGCAGTTTTTTAAGCACACGGATTATGCCTATCATGCTTTTGAAGTGTTAAAAATCCAGTTGTACAATCATGTGGAATCCATGGAGCTTCAAGGGAATGTCTTGTTCATTGAAAAAAGCAGTATCGTACCAGGAAGAACTATTAGACTTTTGCAACGAGATCGGCGACTGATTTTTGTGTTTGAAGGGGGGACCATACAAGAAGTCTGCCATGATGTGACCAAAGTTAATATGAGAAGAGAAGGACAAGTGCTGTATATTGAACTGGTTTTTCCTAGTGTAACCTATGAAAGGGGGTTTTATATTGCGCCATAAAAGAGGGAGTGTTTTTTATGGGGTCCTTCTGATGGTCCTTATTAGTTCCGTTTTTGTGAGATCTCACAGGCTCCTTAGAAGTCACCAGTACATTGAAGGAGGCATCTATTCTGTGGATGCCCTGATGCATGGTTTCCAGGAAGATCTCTTGAGCCTTGAGGAGGCCTTAAATAAGCGCTTTGAAGACCCAACGATTTTGATACAACAATTAGATCTTCGGAAAACCATTGTACAAGGAGATTTTACTATTACCTTCGCAAACAAGTATAATGAAGAAAACAGATATCTGATTCTGGTTTATGATGGACGTACCCGTCACAGAAGAAGAGTATCGTTAATGACGACTCCGGAAGGAATTCAATTAAAAAGTGTGGAGGTGTAAGACTTGAAAAATGTATATCTCGTTGGCATGCCTGGCTCTGGAAAAACTACACTGGGACTCCTTTTAGCAGAAAAGTTAGGGTATCAGTGGGTGGATACGGATCAAGAAATTACTAGGAGGTGGGGTGAAACGCCCGAGGACATTATTGAGCACCAAGGGGAAGAAGCCTTTCGCGTGCTAGAAAAGCGCTTGATGGATGACCTCATGGATACAAAGGAGCTGGTGGTATCCACAGGAGGAGGACTCCCCCTGTACCATGACTTCATGAGCATCATGAATGAACAGGGCATTACGGTGTATTTGGAAGTGCCTGTTGAAGCATTATGGGAACGCATTAAGAGGCAAGGAGGACGTCCTCTATCAAAGACCATGGAAGACTTAAAAAGATTAATGGGCGAGCGTAAGAGTATCTATGAGAAAGCGCAAATTATTTTGCCTATTGAAGGAGCGCACCAAGACTTGGTGAGTCTTTTAATTAAAGAATTACAGAAAGTATAGCTCAATGGAGAAGAAATATGATGCTGTAGGTGTGGACTTTCCAGAACTGAAGCCATTGATTATAAAGAATGTGCTCAAAAGAAAGGTGCGCATTGTGAAGAAGAATCTGAAGACCAAGGTTCTTGGTCGTGGGTAACGTAAAAGTAGATGCATAAAGAACATGTCCAAGGAGTCCTTTACCAGAAGTCTTGGGCATGAAATCGGAAAGTGCACAGAAATAAAGTGCCATAAGAGCCTTTGGATGCGTTGCTAACAAAGGCTCTTTTTCCTGTGGTCATTGGATTTTCCTGGGGGAGAAAAGAGAATGCGAGGTAGAGACTTCGCCAAGGAAAGAAGAGAGAAGTCCTGGAAAAGGCAGATCCCTTTTCCAGAGACCTTGGGAGATCCCTAAAAAAAGAAGCTGCGATTCTCTTTTTTAGGGAAATGCTGGACTGGGCTTGCCAGCTTTTACCACGATGGCTGATGAAAGAAGCTTTTTTGTGAGAGAGTTTATTTTTTGGTTCCCATAAGGATTGATTGCATATTGGAAGGCAATCTGATAAAATATCATTGGTAAATTCCTAAGAATATGAACATATAGTGGATAAGAAGGAGCACGCAATTATTCCTTCTATTCATGTAGCTCACCAGGCATAGACCTGGTATTTCCCATGTAAATGGATAATTATTGGAGGTAACGAAATGATTTCAGCAAGTGATTTAAGAAAAGGAACAACGTTTGAACATGAAGGAAATGTCTTTGTGGTCATTGACTTTTTACATGTAAAACCAGGTAAAGGCGCAGCCTTTGTTCGAACAAAGCTTAGAAATGTTATTCTAGGTGGGATGACAGAAACAACCTTTAACCCATCCACAAAGCTTCAAGAAGCAGTGATTGAAAGAAAAGAAATGCAGTATCTCTACAATGATGGAGAGCTCTATTACTTCATGGACCAAGAAACCTTCGAGCAAATTCCACTGAATTATGAAAAAGTGGAAGAAGCCATCAAGTTCTTGAAAGAGAATAATTTTGCTGTGATCAAGTTTTATAAGAACGAAGCCTTCTCTGTAGAAGCACCAAACTTTGTGGAACTTCAAGTAACAGAAACAGAACCAGGGGTAAAAGGAAACACTGCAACCAATGCATTAAAGCCTGCCACCGTTGAAACTGGTGCCATGGTTATGGTGCCCTTCTTCATCAATGAAGGAGATGCTATTCGTGTAGATACACGAACCGGGGAATATATGGAAAGAGTCTAGGTTGCTAGACATAAAAAAAGCCCTTTGACAATTGAACAGAGTAGATTCGCTGAGCCCGGTGTATCTCTGGGCTCAGTTTTTTATTTCCTAGGGCTAGAATGAGATGAAGCACTTGAATTTAGCTATTCAATTGCTTATAAAAGTTCAATTTGATATAATTAATCCAAATAGACCCGCAGGTATTTAGGAGGAATAGAAATGAGTGAGAATGTAAAGAAAGGCCAAGGCCATGGCGTAGTGAAGATCTCTGAAGATGTGGTTGGCGTTATTGCAGGTATTGCAGCCAGTGAAGTTGAAGGGATCCAAGGACTCCACCCTACACTTACAGGCGGTATAACTCAAGTCGTCACTGGAAAGAGAAATGTCACCAAAGGTGTAAAAGTCACTGTAGGAGAACAAGATGCCATCATTGACATGATTGTGAGCATCGAATACGGATTTAAAATTCCTGAGGTGGTGGCCAAAGCCCAGGCCAATGTAAAAGAAACCGTGGAGACTATCACAGGACTGAAGGTTTCTGCCGTCAATGTCTATGTGCAGAATATATTTGTGAAAGAAAAAGAAGCCAAGTCCAAGGAAAAATAGAAAGAAACCCTCTTGAAAGAAGAGGGTTTTTTGAAGTGATACATCGTTAAAACAAGGAGGGGGCAAAAGCCCTTTATGAAGCATATGAGAAAAAGAACCAGAGAAATTGCCATGGAGCTCTTGTACCAAAGCACCATGAATGAAAAAAGCGTTGAGGAGCTCATGGATGACTATTTTGAAGACAACCATGAAGACCTTCGAGAAGACACGGATCTTCCTTATTTGGAGACCATCTTAAAAGGGGTCATAAATCATAAGGAAGAGCTAGATGCACTCATTGAAAGCCATTTGGTCAAATGGAAGCTTTCAAGGATTTCTAAGATCAACTTGAGTATTCTTAGGCTAAGTGCCTTTGAACTACTCCATATGGAAGACATTCCGCCTAATGTATCGATTTTTGAAGCTGTGGAACTGTCTAAAAAGTATTCCGATGATACCGCGGGCTCATTCATCAACGGGGTGTTAGACAAAATAGGCAAAAATCAAGAAGGGTCTAAGGGTTAATGGATCTGGTTCAGGCTTTTATTCGTTGACAAGGAGGTATTTATGTCCGAAATAATAAATGTGTCAGCCCTGGCGAAAATGGAAAAAGAGAAGCTGAAGAAAAAGATTGATGGCTATAAGAATCAAGGGATGCCCATCCCAACCTTAGCCACGGTGTTGGTGGGAGAAGATCCAGGATCTGTGTACTATATGGATATGCAGAAGAAAAACCTGGAATCCCTAGGGGGAACCATGCTTAAAATGACCCTATCTAGCGATGTATCTGAAGAGGAACTTCTCGCCATCATTGGAGAGCTCAATAGTGATGAGAACGTTCATGGCATTATGGTGCTCTTTCCTTTGCCCAAGCATATCAGCGAAGATAAAGTGGCCATGGCCATCCATAAGGATAAAGATGTAGATGGTGTCAATCCTATCAACATAGGTCTTTTGGCCTCCACCTCTGGCGGAGTTGCCCCTTGTACACCATCCAGTGTAGTTGAAATTTTAAAAGGGACACTGGGGGCGTTAAAAGGAAAAGAAGCCGTGATCATTGGCCGAAGTAACATTGTGGGGAAACCCTTGATTCAGCTACTGCTGAGAGAGCATATGACCGTTACGGTTTGTCATTCTAGAACGGTGGCCTTGAAAGAAGTGGCCAGCAGTCACGATATTCTCATTACAGCCATGGGTAGACCCAAGATGATCACCAAAGAGTATGTAAAAGAAGGTGCTGTGGTCATTGACGTGGGGACTTCAGAGCTGGAAGGGAAAATTGTGGGAGACTGTGACCTAGACAGTGTCATGGAAAAAGCTTCTAAAGTAACAAAGGTTCCAGGAGGCGTGGGTACATTAACCACCACCATCCTCATGAGAACTTTACTAGATCTTTATGAAAAAACCTTGGTGTAAAATTTCATAGAGAATGGAGGGGACCCATGAAACTGAAAAGCATGACTGTGACAGAACTCACAGCATACATCAAACAAAAACTGGATTATGATGTAATTTTAAGCAACCTCACCGTCAAAGGGGAGGTTGCAAATTTTACAGCCACTTCTAAGGGACATTTATATTTCTCTTTGATGGACGAACAAGCAGTACTAAAATGTGTGATGTTTGCCTCAGATACCCATAAGCTGACGGTGATGCCAAAGGATGGCATGACGGTGCTCCTAAAGGGGCGTGTGTCCGTATATACCCAAGGGGGCAGTTATCAGCTCTATGTGAAAGAGTTAGAAGAAATCGGTCTAGGACTCATCTATCAAGAATTTGAAAATAACAAAAGAAAGCTCCAAGAACAGGGGCTTTTTCGTGATGAGAGAAAAAAACCATTGCCAGAGTATCCTAAAAAAGTAGCCGTGATCACTTCGCCCACAGGTGCAGCCGTCCATGACATCATCAAGGTGACAAAACATCGAAATCCTACGGTGGAGCTTCTTGTGTATCCAACCTTGGTACAAGGTCAAGAAGCTAGGAGTTCCATACGGCAAGCTCTTCTAGAGGTGACAAAAAGAAAAGATATCGATGCAATCATTTTGGCCAGAGGGGGAGGATCCTTTGAGGACCTTTCGGTGTTTAATGATTTGGATTTGGCCTATGCCATTTCGGATTGCCCCATTCCTGTGGTCACGGGGATTGGCCATGATGTGGACTACACCATTGCAGATTTTGTGGCTGATCAAAGAGCGGCCACACCCTCTCAAGCGGCGGAAGTAGTGATCCCTTCTTTGCTAGAGCTAAAAAACAATCTTATGCATCAAAAAAGAAGGCTTCAAAATCACCTGGCTGTAAGAGTGCTTATGGAAAAAAATAGGCTAGAAGAGCTGGGGCTTCGGTTAAAACGCAATCACCCAGAGGCTATGATTGTCCATGGTATTTTAGAGGTGGAACAGAAAAGAAATCGTTTAAATGGTATAATGAGCCAAAGGCTTCTCACAGAGCGGCATCGATTAGAAGGGGCCTATAGCCTTTTGAAAGCGCACAATCCGCTAAACATCTTAGACAAAGGATATGCCCTTGTCTTTGATGACCAAAAACGGCTTGTGAAAGAGATCAAAACCCTAAAGAAGCAACGGGTCCTTCATATCCGATTAAGAGATGGAGAGGCAGTATTGGAGGTAAACGTAGATGGCGAAAAAAGTAAAAACCTATAAAGAGCTCACAGAGGATCTGGAGATCGTGTTGGAAGCACTTGAAAGTGGAACTCTCTCCGTGGAAGAGGCCATGAAGAAGTATGAAGAGGGGGTTCTTTTGACCAAAGACCTTCTAAAGATCCTTCATAAAGCAGAAGAAAAAGTGAAGCTCATGGAAAATGGTGAGGAAACGGAGTTTTAGATGTTGTTAGAATATAAAAAAATCATTGATGAAGAAATTGTGAATTATTTTAATGGGCTCCCTAATAATGGCTTACATGAGGCCATGGCCTATAGTATGACCTTAGGTGGAAAGCGGTTGAGACCAGCCCTGGTCTTATTGACAGCGAAAATCTTCGGGGGACAAGTGGAGGAACTGATGCCCATGGCTTTGGCCATGGAAATGATTCACACCTACTCCTTGATTCATGACGATCTCCCCTCCATGGACAATGATGATTTTAGACGGGGAAAGCCCACGAATCACAAGGTCTTTGGAGAGGCCAATGCCATTCTCGCTGGAGATGCACTGCTGAATGAAGCCTTTTCTATATTGCTTCGAACCTATGCAGTGAAAGGAATCTTGGGTGCCAAAGCGTCCTTACTCATATCTGAATGCGCGGGAAGAGAAGGGATGATTGGAGGCCAGATCATGGACCTTCGTCATGAAAAAGTAGAAGCCACTTATGAGCAGCTAAAAGTCTGCCATCATAAAAAAACTGGAGCCCTCATTGCGGCATCTTTGGCTGCACCAGCACAATACTTGGGTGCAACCACAGAAGAGGTGCAGAAGCTTTATGCTTTTGGTCTTCATCTGGGCCTTGCCTTCCAAATTCAAGATGACATTTTGGATGTGACGTCCACAAGAGAAGTGCTGGGAAAAACCATAGGTAAAGACCAAGAAGCTGGAAAGACCACCTATGTGGGACTTTTTGGCATCGACAAAAGCAAGGAGATGGCAGAAGAAATCACCAATGAGTGTATCAAGGTTTTAGAAGAACTCCCAAGAGATACTGAGGAACTAAAAGAACTCACAAGAAGTCTTCTCAGGAGAACCTACTAGGAGGGAAGAAAATGGGTATGTTGGATGAACGGCTACAAAAGCCTGGCGATATCAAAAAGATGACCATAGAGGAGCTGAAGGATCTTTCTCACGAAATTAGAACGTTTCTTGTGGAATCCGTCTCTAAAACAGGCGGTCACTTAGCGCCCAATTTAGGGGTGGTAGAACTGACCATTAGCCTCTTTAATGTCTTTGACCTGGAAAAAGACAAAATCATTTATGATGTGGGCCATCAATGCTACGTGCATAAAATTTTAACGGGTCGAAAAGCTGGCTTTGATCGTTTGCGACAATATGGCGGATTAAGTGGATTCCCCAAAAGAGATGAAAGTCCCTATGACGTCTTTGACACAGGGCACTCTTCTACCTCCATCAGTGCAGCCCTAGGCATGGCCAGAGCAAGAGACTTGAAAAATGAAACCCATGAAGTCATTGCGGTCATTGGAGATGGTGCCTTGACAGGTGGCATGGCCTTGGAGGCGCTAAATGATGTGGGAGATCAAAAAACAGATCTCATCGTGGTGCTCAATGATAATGAAATGAGCATCTCCAAGAATGTGGGCGGGATCAGTACTTATTTAAGTCAACTAAGAGCCTTCCCCAATTATGAGCGTGCCAAAAAAGAAGTGCAAGATCTGGTGGACCGGATTCCCTTGGGTAAAAGCATCAATCGATCCATGGATAAAGTCAAAGAGGGCATCAAATCTATGTTGTTACCAGACATGCTCTTTGAGAACATGGGCCTTACTTATTTGGGGCCAGTGGATGGCCACAACATCAAAGAAATCTCTAAAATTTTAACCATTGCAAAGGAGATCAAAGGACCTAAGTTGGTCCACGTGCTGACCAAAAAGGGCAAGGGATATCAAAGTAGCGAAGAGAGACCGGATAAATTCCATGGGACGCCACCCTTTGATATGGCCAGCGGTCAACCGGATGGGAAAAGCATGCTAAATTATGCCAAGGTCTTTGGTGCCACCATGGTGGAAATGGCTCGAAGTAACGACAACATTGTTGCTGTGGTGGCGGCAATGCCTGATGGTACTGGGCTTAGCACCTTTAAAGACCTCTATCCTAAGAGGCTCTTTGACGTGGGCATTGCAGAGCAGCACGCGGTGACCTTAGCCGCAGGGTTGGCTGTGGGTGGAATGAAACCCTATGTGGCTTTGTATTCTACTTTTCTTCAGCGAGCCTACGATCAATTGATTCATGATGTGTGTATACAGAACTTACCCGTGACCTTCTGTATCGATCGGGCGGGGCTTGTGGGCGATGATGGAGAGACCCATCAAGGAATTCTTGATTTGTCCTTTTTAACTCCGGTGCCAAACATGACCATCATGGCGCCCAAGTCTTTGGAAGAGCTTCGTTACATGCTCTACTATTCCGAAACCTTTGAGGGTCCCTTGGCCATTCGCTATCCCCGGGGTGGGGATGACATAAAGGGTTCTTTGCCACCTTTAAAAACTTTTACCCCTGGAAAATTCCAAGTGCTCAAGGAAGGGGATGACGGCTATCTCTACGCCACTGGAAAGATGGTATCAAGAGCCATGACTTTATCGGAAAGACTTCTAAAAAAGGGTCTTCGTTATGGTGTGGTAAACGGGGTGTTTGTGAAGCCTGTGGATAAGGACTTGGTGACGACCCACTTGTCAGAAGGAAAGAAAATCATCACCTTAGAAGACAATATGCTTCATGGAGGCTTTGGGAGCATGATCATGGCAGCAGCCATGGGCCATACACATGCAGGAGCCATCAAGTGCTTTGGGTTCCAAGATACTTTTGTGCCTCAGGGCAGCGTGGAGAAGCTCTATGAAGTCCATGGTTTGGGCTATGAGACTTTGGAGAAGGAAATTATGGCATTTACAGGAGAGAAATAGATGAACGAAAAAGAAAGACTGGATGTACGTTTGGTGGAGCTGGGTTTTTTCGATACCCGAGAGAAAGCTAGGGCTCAAATCATGGCAGGGAAAATCTATGTGGATGATCAGAAGTCCGATAAGCCAGGTACCAAGGTAAAAAAAGATGCACACATTGAAGATCGCGGTGAAAAAATGCCCTTTGTATCCAGAGGGGGCTATAAGCTGGATAAAGCGGTGAAGGAATTTCACATTGATCTTCAAGGGAAAAGCTGCATGGATATCGGGGCCTCCACGGGTGGGTTTACCGATGTCATGCTCCAAAATGGAGCAAAGAAGGTGTATGCCATTGACGTGGGCTATGGACAATTTGCTTGGAAGCTTCGGCAAGATCCAAGGGTGGTATGTTTAGAACGCCTGAATTTTCGGTATGCGACGAAAGAGGAGATTCCTTTACTATGTGACTTTTCAGCCACGGATGTATCCTTTATTTCCATCACCAAAATCATTCCCAAAGCCATGGAGCTTATGACAGAGGAAGGGGAAATGGTGGCACTCATCAAGCCACAGTTTGAAGCAGGAAGAGACAAGGTAGAGAAAAAAGGTGTGGTGAAGAAAAAGAGCACCCACATTGAAGTCCTTGAAGAGATCATGAAGTTCATTCTTGCCCAAAATCTCTATATTTATGGGGTAGACTACTCCCCCATCCGAGGTCCTGAAGGAAATATAGAGTTTTTGGTGTATTTTGGCAAAAAGCAAAAGGGCATCGAAGAAGATTGGCTCGGCAGGGTGACAGCATTGGTAGACCAAGCCCATGAACTATAAATTGGGGAGGACCTTATGGAGAGAATTGGGATATACAGCAATCCAGAAAAAGATCCACAAAAGGAATATCTAAAAGAAACCCATAGGATTTTAGAAAAGACCTTACCAGAGGCAAAAGTCTATGAAGTCATGGATGGCGCCATGAAAGAAGATTTAGATCTTCTTTTGGTCTTGGGGGGAGATGGCACCTTTTTGTCGGCGGCAAGACTTGCTTATGGGACATCGGTACCACTTCTAGGGGTAAACATTGGGAATGTGGGCTTTTTAACGGGTACGGACCTTCACGATTTAGAGACAAGCCTGAAAAAGGTGGTGGAGGGAGGGTATACGCTAGAAGATCGGATGATGCTACAGACCATCCTCCAGGAGGATAATAAAGAGCAAATTTTTTATGCGTTAAATGATGTGGTCATCCACAAGGGGGCCTTAGGAAACATCATCCATTTTGAGCTTTATGTGGATGAGCACTTCTCCAATAGCTATCGAGGAGATGGGATCATCTTAACGACCCCCACAGGGTCCACAGCCTACAACCTTTCCGCAGGGGGGGCCATCATGTATCCTACGGTGGAAGCCATAGGGATCACCGCCATCTGTCCACACAGTTTTGGGATTCGGAACTTGATTGTATCCACCACCCAAGAAATCAAAATTCAAGCAGGTAAAAGCAATGAGGAATACTTCTTGTCCATGGATGGGCAAGTGCATGAGCGCATCACGGGGGATGCCACCATGGTCATCAAAAAAGCACCCCATGGATGTAAAATCCTCAGACTGGATGATTATGACTATTTTCATGTTCTACGACAAAAACTCATCTATAAGGCAATGAATATCCAAGGGGGGAACCAAGATTGAAAATTGACAGACGCAGCAAAATTCTAGAAATCATTTCCAGAAAGGAAATTGAAACCCAAGAAGAGTTGGCCAAAGAGCTTCGGGAGGATGGATTTCATGTGACCCAAGCCACGGTATCAAGAGACATCAAAAATCTACAACTGATCAAAGTCCTCAGTACCACTGGAAGATATAAATATGTGGCCAACAAAGAAGAAAGTAAAGATGCCATTGCCAAGCTTGTGACATTGTTGTCCCACACCATTGTGTCCGTGGAAAACATAGAGAAAATTGTTGTGGTGAGAACCATCACCGCCGCTGCATCCACCGCTGCAGAAGCCATTGATCAATTAGACTTGGCAGAAATTGCAGGGACCATCGCTGGAGACAACACCATCTTTATGTTGGTGCGGTCCAACGATATGGCTGTAGAAATCGTCAAAAAGATTTCTGAATTGGTAGGGAAATAAGATGTTGATGCAATTGACTGTGGAGAACTTTGCGCTCATTGACAAGTTAACTTTAAACTTCCATCAAGGATTTACCATCTTGTCAGGAGAAACAGGAGCGGGTAAATCCATCCTCATTGACTCCATCAATTTTGTGCTGGGTGAAAAGTTTAGCAAAGAGTTCATTCGTACAGGGGCCAAAGGGACCTTTGTGGAAGCAGTATTTTCTTTGGAGGAGCCGGTGAAAGCACTGCTGGAAGAACATGATATTGCCTATGAAGACTCTGTGATCCTATCTAGAGAAACCTTTGTGCAAGGACGAAATTTGGCGAAAATCAATGGGAAGACGGTCCTTGTGAGCGTGCTTAAAGAAATTGGTAAAGAGCTTTTAGACATTCATGGTCAACACAACAACCAAAACCTGTTGGATGTGACCATGCATAGAACTTATTTAGATGGATTCATTGATCTTTTTGAAACCAAAGCTTATGAGGAGTATCTTGAAGAATTTGAACGTTTTCAGCATCTTAAAGAGAAGCTTTCTCGTCTCTTGGGCAGTAAAGACCGAGATAAGCTCATGGATTACTTAAAATTTCAGATGGAAGATATTGAAAAGGGTAAACTTTCTGAGGAAGAAGAGAAAGAGCTTACAGAGAAGTTTTCCATGCTGAGCCATGCAGAAAAGATTTCCACGGGGCTTTTGAAAGCCTATGACCATTTAGAGGGAGAAGGAGGCATCCTAGATGCTGTAACAGGTTCTATTCAAGGGCTAAAATCCATCCAAAAGCACTTTGAAAAGATTGAACCTACCTTGGATAACCTGGAGAATGCCTATTATCTCCTTCAAGATACCATTCGAGAAATAACAGATTTTAAAGAAACGGTGTATTACGATCAAGAAGAATTAAACACCATCAATGAACGACTCTTTTTGTATGGTACTTATAAAAAGAAGTATGGAGAGACCACGTCTTTGGTGCTACAGTATTACACGAAAATCAAAAAAGACTATGAAGAGCTAAAAAACGCCGAAGAAGCCATCCTAGAAACCCAAAATGCTTTGGTAAAGACAGAAGTGCGTTTGAGAAAACTTGGGCAGGTGCTTCATGAGCTTCGGGCAGAAGGTGGAAAAAAGCTCAGTGCAAAAATCAATGGAGAGCTAAAATTCATTGGGTTAGAGAAAGCGGCTTTTCAAGTGGCTGTGAAAGAAATCCAAAGTATTCATGAAACGGGAACGGATGAAGTGAGCTTCCTTATATCCACCAATACTGGAGAACCCATGAAACCGCTGGAAAAAATCGTTTCAGGGGGAGAGCTTTCAAGAATCATGTTGGCCATGAAAGTGGCCTTCATCGATAAAGATCGAACGCCAAAAGTGATTTTTGATGAAATTGATACGGGCATCAGTGGACGAATCGCAGAAGCGGTGGGGGAGAAGATGTACTCTTTATCCAGCGTCTTTCAAGTGTTTTGCGTGACGCATCTGCCACAGATTGCCGCTTTTTCTGATCATCATTTGGTGGTGAGTAAAAGAGAAGAACAAAAGAGAACTTTTACCATGGTGGAAAAGGTAGACCTCCATGGTAAAACAGAGGAATTGGCGAAGATGATTGGTGGCTCCACCATCTCTGAGCCTCAAATTAAGAATGCTCAAGATACATTAAAGAAGACAGAAACGTTGAAAAGAAAGTATGTGCTTTGAAAAACCGATATTGTGAAGTATAATTTTCTTACATAGAGCAATGTGTTGCAAAGACTACAACCAACAGAGGTGAAATATGAAAAAACAGATTAAAATACTCATTGCAGACGACAACGCTGATATCGGTGTCCTTTTAAACGAGTTCCTGGGTAGTGACCCTGAGCTGTATGTGGTCGGTGTGGCCAAAAATGGTTTGGAGACCCTGGACATGGTAAAAGAAAAGAAGCCAGATGTACTTTTACTAGACATCATTATGCCTGAGCTGGATGGATTGGGTGTACTAGAATCCTTAAAGTCCTTACCTGAGAGACCCATCATCATCGTGTATTCAGCCATTTCTCATGATAAAGTCACCAATACAGCCATCACTTTAGGGGCAGATTATTATATGGTCAAGGGTATTGATTTAAAGCAGATCAAAACCAGAATCAAGAGTTATTTCACAGAGTCCCATCAAGGGATGGAACGGGTTATGGATGGTAAAAAGATTGAACCTGAAGAAAGCCATGAGAAAAGAGATTTGGCCACAGAGCTGTCCTCCATCTTGCAAGAAGCAGGGATTCTCCCTCATATCAAAGGATATAGCTACTTGAGAGAAGCTGTCATAGAGGTGATAGACAATGTGGAGCTCCTCTCTGCGGTGACCAAAGAGCTGTATCCCAACATCGCCAATAAGTTTAATACCACCTCCTCTCGAGTGGAGAGAGCCATTCGCCACTCCATAGAAGTTTCTTGGAATCGTGGTCAGTTGGAGAATCTCAACAACATCAGTGGATTCAATGTAAACTTTGATAAGGGGAAACCAACCAATTCGGAATTCATTGCATTAATTAGTGATAAATTTCGATTGGAAAAGTCCCAAGAAGAAAATGATCGTTAAGGATCTTGAAAATTTCTAATATGGACAACTTTTTTAATCACATTACATAATATTTCCCGTGAGAAGCACCTGAGGGCTTATCATTCCAGTATTTTTGTAGTAAAATAAAAGAGCAACCAAATAGTTGACAACCGTTTTGAGACCCCGGATAACTCCCAGGGTCTTTTTCTATCTTTAAAGAGGGAGTGAAACATGTTATTTAAAGAAGATACGACAACCAAAGACGTACGATATACTGGGAAAATCATACAATTAGAAACCCATGAGGTGACCTTAGTGGACGGCAAAAGTGCCTTTCGAGAAATCATCAGGCATCCTGGTGGTGTGTGCATATTGGCCAAGGATGCCTCGGATAGAATTCTCTTGGTGAAACAATTTAGAAAGCCCATGGAAGAAGCGTATCTAGAGCTTCCAGCGGGGAAATTAGAAAAAGAATTAACCCCCTTAGAGAATGCCAAAAAAGAGCTAGAAGAAGAAACTGGTTATCGCGCAAGAAATTTCCATTCTTTAGGAGCTTTTGCCACGTCTCCTGGATATAGTGATGAACTCATTCATCTCTTTGTGGCAGAAGATCTCTATGAAGGACAAAAGGGCGGAGATGATGATGAGTTCATTGATTTGATTAGGCTCACAAAAGAGGAGTTTTCTGAAGGGATACGACAAGGACACATCAAAGATTTGAAAACCGTTGCTTGTTATACTTTAGGAAAAGAAATATTATGGAAAGATTCATAGAAGCCTATCTAGAAGAGTTAAGAAGGCAGCAAAAAGCCGAGAATACCATGGATGCTTACAAACGAGACCTTTTGAGGTTAAAAGCTTTTTTAGAAGAAGAGCACCTTACTTACGAAGACTTTAATGAAATCGAAGTCTCTCATTTCATCAGCTATCTATTAGATCACAACATGTCTCGTGCAACCATTTCCAGGCATTTGGTATCCATTCGCAACTTTTACAAGTACCTTAGAAAAAAGAACAAAGTAAAAGAAGCCCCCATCCTCTATTTCGAGTTACCTGAGATCAAGAGAAATCTTCCAGAACCATTATTGGTGGAGGAAGTGGAAAGACTTTTGCTGGAGCCGGATTTGGCTACCTTAAAAGGCAAGAGAGACAAAGCCATCTTAGAAGTGCTTTATGGTGCAGGGTTGAAAGCGACAGAGCTCATTGAGCTCACTTTTCGGGATGTGGATTTGTCCAGGGGCAATCTTTCGGTGAAGGGAAAAAAGAATAAAGAGCGTCTCATACCCATAGGCAGCTTCGCCATAGACAGCATCAAGGACTATTTAGAGGCTAGGGTGGATCCCATTGTAGGCGCTTCCATATTGTTTCCTTCTCAACGGGGGGATCAGATGACCAGACAAGGCCTTTGGAAAATCTTAAAGGAATATGCCAAAACCTGTGGCTTGTCCACCAACATCAATTTGAACACGCTACGCCATTCCTATGCCGTGCATATGCTCTCTGGTGGCGCAGATCTCACCACCTTATCGCTCCTTTTGGGGCACAACGATGTGAAGGCCACAGCAGTGTACTTAAAACTGGTGAAAAATAAAAAAATCAAAGAAGTTTACGAAGAAGCCCATCCCAGGGCATAAGTTTAGGAGGAATTATTTATGAAAAGAGCAATACTTGTGGTACTAGATTCTGTGGGCATTGGTGAAATGCCGGATGCAGCGGATTATGGAGATGTGGGGTCCAACACCCTTGGTAATATCGCTAAAAAAGTTCAGGGCATGGACTTGCCCAACTTAGAAGCCTTAGGCCTTGGCAACATCGCCCCTTTGGAAGGGGTGAAAGCCGTGGATGCACCCAAAGGTGCCTTTGGAAAATCCGCAGAGCTTTCCATTGGCAAGGATACGGTCACAGGGCACTGGGAAATGTCTGGTGTCATTCTTGAAAAGCCATTGAACACCTATCCAGAAGGGTTTTCAAAGGAAATCATGGATGCCTTTGAAGCGAAAATCGGTAGAAAGACCTTGGGCAATGAAGTGGCTTCAGGGACAGAAATCATTGAGCGTTTGGGTGCAGAACATGTGAAGACGGGATTCCCCATTATTTATACCTCAGCAGACTCTGTTTTTCAGATTGCAGCCCATGAAGAAGTGATTCCTTTAGAAGAGTTATATAGGTATTGTGAAATTGCCAGAGAGATGCTTGTGGGAGATTGGCAAGTGGGCAGAGTCATCGCCAGACCCTTCATAGGGGATGTGGATGACTTCCAAAGAACCAGCAACCGTAAAGATTATGCCCTCAATCCTTTCAACAAAACCATTCTGGAGTATGTGAAGGAAGCGGGTCAAAACGTCATGTGTGTAGGTAAGATTTCTGATGTATTCAACAACATCGGCGTAACCCACACCATTCATACAAGTCATAATATGGAAGGGGTGGATGAAACCTTAAGGTTCATGGACCAAAAACTGCCTGGGCTTCTTTGGACCAACTTGGTGGATTTTGATAGTAAATTTGGCCATAGAAACGATTGGCAAGGATACTATAATGCCTTGAAGGACTTTGACAACAGATTGCCAGA
>DOKV01000082.1 GCA_003510765.1 Clostridiaceae bacterium
AAGAATCCAGGCTTTTCTAGACCCCAAAGAAAAGATGCACTACAATAAGAGAGAGAAAATATTTCCAGAAGGAGGCACTATGGATCCTTTTTACGCAGAAGCTTTGATTGAAGCAAAAAAAGCCTATGATCAGCAAGAAGTCCCCGTGGGCTGTGTGGTGGTAAAAGATGGTAAAATCCTTGGTCGTGGACACAACCAAATGGAAGGGATGAAAGATCCCTCTTGCCATGCAGAAGTCTTGGCCATCAAAGAAGCTACCACCCAAATGGACTCCTGGAGGCTTCAAGGAACCACCCTCTATGTAACCTTGGAGCCTTGTCTCATGTGTGCTGCCCTGATTAAAAAAGCCAAAATACGCACCGTAATCATAGGTGCCATTGAACCCCGGGAAGGCGCTTTTGGCAGTGCTGTATCCATCAATGACTTACCTCCCTACTATCATCATGTGGACTGTCAGTTTCTTTATGATCCGCAGTCTGAGACCCTTTTAAAAAACTTCTTTAAGGAGCTTAGAAGAAATGATTAAAATTTATGATCGACGCCTGGAGACCATCGTGGAAGAAAAAGTCCTTGGAGGCAAACTCTTACACCTTCTCTACGAGAAACCCTATGGAAAGCCTTTCCTTTTTTTTGTGAAGCGAAAGTTCTTTTCTAGCTTTTATGGAAAACTCATGGATACTTCATGGTCCAAAAGAATGATTCCTAAGTTCATTCAAAACCATGGGCTTTCCACAGAAGAGATCCTCTTTCCCCTCAATGCCTTTTCTTCCTTCAACGACTTTTTCATCCGAAGACTGAAAACTGCAGCCAGACCCGTATCAGAAAACCCTGATACTTTCATCAGTCCTTGTGATGCCAGACTTTTAGCCTATGAGCATCTCTCCATCGATGCAGTGATACAAGTGAAAGGCCTACATTACCCTTTACAAGATCTTTTAGGCCAAGAAGCCTTGGCCGAGGAATTTCAAGGAGGAACCGTGCTGATCTTTCGCCTGAATCCCTTGGACTATCATCGTTTCCACTTCTTTGATGAGGGCATTCCTGGCAAAAGTAAGGCCATATCCGGCTCTTACTATTCTGTAAATCCTGTGGCCCTAAAAAAGATTCCCAGGCTCTATATCGAAAACAAAAGGGTCCTCACCCCCTTTCACAGTAAACACTTTGGTAAAGCCCTTTATGTGGAAGTGGGGGCCACCAATGTGGGGACCATCGTGGAAACCTATGCCCCGGAGGTGCCTGTGAAAAGAGGGCAAGAGAAAGGGTATTTCAAATTCGGTGGCTCCACAGTGATTCTATTCTTACAAAAGAATCAAGTACACCTGGACCAAGACATTCTGAAGAACAGCATAGAAGGCATCGAAACCAGAGTACTCTTTGGGGAATCCATTGGCCAGGCTTATAAAGGTTCATAGAATCTTTAGACCCTATACAGAGATTCCTTATAGGGTCGCGCTATACTGATAACAAAGGAGAGGAGGTATGGTAATGTATGGATTAGCACTGGGCGGTGGTGGCTCTAGAGGCTCTTATGAAGTAGGCGTTCTCAAAGCCCTTAAAGAACTGCAGATTCCCATTGGTGCCATCACCGGAACATCCATCGGGGCCATCAATGGAGCGGCTTATCTTATGGACGATTTGGACCTCATAGAAACCATTTGGTGTTCCCTCAACAAAGATGCCTTGATTAAGTTTAAAGACCTCAATATCCCTGAGGTTATTCGAAAAAGAGGCTTTGATTTTGACATCCTCTTAACCCTTCTCCACCAGATTCTAGATGAAGAAAAGATTCGTGCCCATCCCATAGATTTAGGCATTGTCACCTATAATCTCACCGCCAAGGAACCTGTGGTGGTCTTTAAGGAAGATGTGCCCCAGGGGAAACTCATCGACTATGTAGCTGCCAGCGCCAACCATCCCAGCTTCTCTCGACTAGAAATTGATGGCGCTCAGTTCATTGACGGGGCTGTTTTTGATAACATTCCGGTAAAACCCCTCTATGAACGTGGCTATGGAAAAATCATCGCCGTAAATCTCCGTACATTAGGCGATCAACGAAACCTCAGCGGTCCTTATGAACTCCTGGAGATTTCCAGTGATAACGCTTTGGGATCCATTTTATTTCCAGACCCCGAGACCATCAAAAAGAACATTCGATATGGTTACCTGGATACATTAAGAGCCTTCCAAAGACTACATGGAGCCACATACTATTTTGAAACCTTAGAGGACTTCACCATGCTTTCTTCTCTAACCGCTGAAGAAATCAAAGGGTTGAAAGAAGATATCCATCCACTCTTTTTCCATCGAACATTGGATAAATTTCAGAATTACTTGCAAAAAGATTATTCTTTAACGCTCGCTGCTTTAGAAATTACTGCAGAAGCCCTGGAGGTGGATCCCTTGAAAGTTTATGCGCATCAAGGGGAGCTCTTGGATGCCTTGCAAAGGCGTATGGCTGCTGTGGCTCAAGGAGCGGAGAAAGTGAGGGTTAGAGAAAAAGTCCTCTTTAAAGACTTAGACCCAGGGGCGCTTCTTGCACTATCCCTAGCGTCTCCAAAACTGGCCATTGCCAATCTTTTCATCAAATTCATCCAAAATAGAGTACTAGGAGTATGATTACATGAAGTATATTGATTTAAGAAGCGATACCGTTACCCATCCCACAGAAAAAATGCGTCGTCTCATGGCTGAAGCCCTGGTGGGCGATGATGTCTATGGCGATGATCCCACTGTGGATGCATTAGAAAAGGAAGCTGCTCACATCCTGGGGAAAGAAGCAGCTCTATTTGTTCCATCTGGAGTCTTTGGCAATCAAGTCTCCATCTTAACCCACACCCATAGAACCGACGAAATCATCTTGGGTGAGCACAGTCACATCATCGCCCATGAGGCAGGCTCGGTGGCCCTCATTTCCAATGTGCAAACCAGGACCTTGAAGGATGATCAAGGAGAGCTGGATCCCAAAGAAGTGGAGAGAGCCATTCGAAAGGATCAAGACATTCACTTCCCTAAAACAGGGCTCCTCTGTGTTGAAACGGCCCATTCCACAGGCCATGTGGCTTCTCTAGAGAATTTAGCCGCCATCTATGCCTTGGGACAGCGCTACAATATCCCCGTACATTTAGACGGGGCAAGGCTTTTCAATGCCGCCACAAGTCTAGGTGTCGACCCCAAGGAGATCACACAGTATGCCGATAGTATTTCCCTTTGTCTTTCTAAAGGGCTCTGTGCCCCTGTGGGCTCCCTTGTGGTAGGGCCCAAAGATTTCATAGACAAAGCACGGCGAAATCGAAAAGTGCTAGGTGGAGGCATGAGGCAAGTGGGCATCCTTGCAGCAGCAGGACTGGAAGCCCTCTCTCTTCGTCATAGATTACAGGAAGACCATGACCTTGCAAAATACTTTGGTGAAGAGCTCCAAAAGATTCCTTCCATCCATGTACACTTAGAAGAGATCCACATCAACATGATCTTCTTCCACATCCAAAAAGAAGGTTTTGATGAACAGCATTTTATCAACCATCTCCAAGACCATGGCATCCTCATCAATGGCCAAGATGGGGGACTCTTTAGATTCGTCACCCATTACTACATCACGAAAGAACGCATAGCTCAAGTATTGTCCATTCTTCGTGAATATTTTCAGTAGAAGGATTTGAAATTCCAGCTCAATTATGATATTATGATTGAGTTAGGCAGTGGTAGCTCAGCTGGATAGAGTAACCGGCTACGAACCGGTCGGTCGGGGGTTCGAATCCCTCTCACTGCACCAAAAGAAACCAATGAAGATTTTCTTCATTGGTTTCTTTTGCTTTTCATTTATAATCTGTGTCCATCTACTCTTTTCCTGTAATGTAAAAATTACCCGTGGAAAAA
>DOKV01000147.1 GCA_003510765.1 Clostridiaceae bacterium
ATCTATATTGCAGAAGGTAAACCTTTGTCCTTTTCCCAGGAGGATCTTACCATCCATGGTCATGCCATGGAATGTAGAATCAATGCCGAAGACCCAGAAGAAGACTTTCGACCATCCCCTGGAACCATCACCTTTTTACACTTTCCATCGGGAAAAGACATCCGGGTGGACAGTGCTTGTTACACAGGCTTGACCATATTGCCTTACTATGATGCCATGGTGGCAAAAATCATCGTCCATGGCACCACCCGGGAAGAAGCCAGGAGGAAGATGAAGAGTGCCCTCTATGAGCTGACCATAGAAGGCATAAAAACCAATAGAACCTATCAAGAAGCCCTCTTGGAAACCACTTTTTTCAAGGAGGGCACCTATGACACCATGACCTTGGAACACCATGGGAGGACATAATGTATGTCTATATTAAAGAAAAAAAGAAACTACTTTTCCCTCCATACCCATGGGGTGGAAGAGGAGAAGCCTTCATCAGCTAAGCCACTGATTCCTGAAGGGCTCTACTTGACTTGCCCTCACTGTAATCAAATGATTCGAAAGGAGCCGTATCTTAGGAACTTTAAGACTTGCCCAAAGTGTGGCGGTTATGGACGACTAAGTGCCAAAGAGCGGCTTGATTTGGTCTTGGAAGAAGGCACCTTTAAAGAAATCAACGGTCATATACTGGGGGGCAATCCCCTGGGTTTTCCAGGCTATGAAGAAAAACTCATTGCAGTAAGAAACCACACCGGCCTCAAGGAAGGGGTCTTGACGGGCTATGGATTCCTTGGTGAGACCAAGGTAGCCATAGGCTCCATGGATCCCGGGTTTATCATGGGGAGCATGGGTAGTGCGGTGGGAGAAAAATTGGCATCTTTATGTGAATTTGCCACTTTCTATGAGTTGCCCCTGATCATTTTTTCCGCTTCTGGAGGGGCAAGGATGCAAGAGGGTATTATGTCCTTGATGCAGATGAGTAAAGTCTCCTTTGCGCTGAAAAAGCATCATGACCAAGGACTCTTATACATATCAGTGCCAACGGACCCCACCACGGGAGGCGTCACCGCTTCCTTTGCAAGTCTTGGAGACTTGATCATCGCAGAGCCTAAGACCCTCATAGGATTTGCCGGTAGAAGAGTCATTGAAGGCACCATCAAAAAAGAATTGCCCAAGGACTTTCAAACGGCAGAGTTTCTCCTTCATCATGGCTTTTTAGATGCTGTGGTGAAAAGAGAATCCCTGAAGGGTTATCTTGAAAGAATCCTTCGGCTCCATGGAGGTAGACGATGAAAGCTTGGACACACGTAAAGAAAGCCAGAGATCCCCAAAGGCCTTTACCCAAAGCCTTCATAGAAGGTCTTTTTGAAGAGTTTATAGAACTAAAAGGAGACCGTCTCCAGGGAGATGATGGTGCGGTCTTGGGTGGTCTGGGATTTTTCCAAGGACAACCGGTAACCATCATTGCCATCACCAAGGGGAAAGACTTGGAGGAGAATCTTCTTAGAAATTTTGGCAGTCCCAATCCTGAAGGATATCGAAAAGCTTTACGGCTCATGAAGCAAGCAGAGAAGTTTCATCGCCCTGTGGTATTGTTCATCGACACCAAAGGCGCAGGGTGCGCTTTGGAAGCAGAGGAAAGGGGGCAAGGGGAAGCCATTGCCCGATGTCTTTTCGAAAGCGCCACTTTACAGGTACCCATGATCTCTTTCATCACTGGAGAAGGGGGCAGCGGGGGCGCTTTGGCTCTGGCTTCCGGGGACCGAGTCTATATGTTGGAACATGCCATCTACTCCATCTTGTCCCCTGAAGGATTCTCCGCCATCTTGTATAAAGATGCCAAAAGAGCCCAAGAAGCCAGTGAAATCATGAAGATCACCGCGGAAGATCTTTGGGGGTTAAAGATCATTGAAGGGATCATAGAAGAAGGAGAAGATCCTACGGAACACTTTTCTGAAACCTTGGGAGAAATCCGCAGCATTTTGGCAGACTTTTTCAAAGAAGCAGAGACACAATCCATGGAAGAAAGGCTACAAAAGCGCTATGAGCGGTTTCGTAAATTTGGAGAGGTGTATTGGCAACCAGATCTAACCTAAAGCAACTAAAAAAGCAGGTGTGTAGCCATGAAAGGGCAACACCTGCTTTTCTGTTCTTTTGTAGCGTTAAGGGGCAGGGTCCTCTTTGCTCATCATGGTAAGGACCGTTTCAAGGAATAGTGCTGGCAGATTTTCATAGGAATACTCCATGTGGATGCGCTCGGTATATTGGTGGGCATCAAAGCCATAGGGTCCGATGTTTGCCACAGGCAAGCTGAGTTTTCGGATGTCCTCCAAAGGTAGTTTGTAGGAAAGACCAAAGCCAGGCATGTTCCCTTTCAACGTATCCACAGAAGCCTCTTCTGGTAAGGAAAAATAACTCAAATCAGAGATGTAGGGATAAAACTTTCGAAAGACGATGGGATGGTCTCCTTCATCCCTGGTGAGGCTCTCTAACACCTGCAAGAGCTTTACTTCTTCTTTGGTTTTCCCCGTCACTGCCATATGAGGATAGTAGGGTGGGGAGAAGTACAGAACCATCATGGGCTCTTTTTCCTCGGAGAGTTCATGGAGTTTCTTCACCATCATAAGGGCCAGGTCTCGCTCATCGGTGAGACCCTCTTGGAGGAGGCTTTTTGCATAAGCATCCAGGTACTTATGGACCTCTTGGTTCTTTTTAGCCACGGTGAAAAGGAGCTCTTCATAGGTGACAACTTTGGCTTTCCATGGCAGAAGAGCTTCGTTCATCTGCATGTTCTTTGTGAAGCGATGATACTGCTTTTGGAGTTTTCTAAGGACATCATCAAAGGCTTCCAAAGCTTCGGCTTTCATGATTTGGAGCACTTCATCTGGGGTTTGACTGTGGGTGGCATAGTTGAAATATACCGTGGCATCCCGGTTGGTTTGCACAGAGTATTCGGGCTTTAAATCACGAAGTCGTAAAGTGACAGGAGGCACCGTCACCTCGCCCATGGATTCATCGGAGAAATCCACATTGAGATTGATGCGGCGCACCAATTCTGCAGCCAACTCATTAGGATCCAACCCGCCAAAGGGGTCCCCCACATGGGTTTCTTTCCCCAGGATATAGAAACTAGGCATCAACTTGCCGATGGTTCCTGCATAGAGATAGCGATGAGGGTCTTGAAGGGTTCGCATGGAGGTATAATCCGTATCAATGGCCACGGTGTAGTCGTACCCATGGCGCTCTTTCAGGGCTACCAGTTGTGGGACACAAGAGAGCATGCCTTTGGAATTGCCTTCTTCATCGGACACAAAAGCAGCCACCAAATTCCCAGACACTTGGGAAAGATCCTTTGACAGCACTTCCAGAAGGTGCACAATCATGGCGACGCCAGATTTCAT
>DOKV01000154.1 GCA_003510765.1 Clostridiaceae bacterium
AACTCGCCATACTCATTGACGAACGCATCGATTTCATTTTTATGGTCTGTTACTGTCTTATAGATCAAAGCCCCTGCAGCCATTGACAGTGCAGATACAATCAGTAGTTTGCAAAATTTCATGGTCTTGCCTCCTTAGAATTCCTTTGATATTTCCTTTATATTATAACACAACTCACCGCCCTCTTGAAGAAAAAGGTCAATTCTGAAGAAAGACTGGTGTCTATTAAAAAACCCTTAATTGTCTCTTATTCTTTGCTTTCTTTAAATCTACTTCAAAAGTTCGTGGTAAGATTCCTTATGAGGTGATTCAGAAATGCTGAAAATTTTATTGGCAGGACTTCCAGATGCCATGCCCATGGCAGGGACATTCCAAAACGCCACAGTCGTACAAATAGAAACCATACCTGAAATGCTAGAACTTCTGAATCGACCTTGGGATCTCCTCCTTCTCCCTTATACCCTCTACAAAACACACTACGGAAAAATTTCACCTTTCCTTAGTCAAAATCATGTTGGATCGGTGTTCTTGCTACAGACTACACTTTCTCAAGGGGTTCCGAAAGATGAAGCAGCGCTTCTACACTCAATTTTTCCGCTGAAGGCAAAGGTTTTCGATGAAGATCTTCTCCAATGGGTACAGGAATTTCATTTGGAACTGCAACAGGGATTACACTATAAAACCTTTGAGGTGCACTATGGGAAACGTCAAGTACTGGTGGATGGAACCCTTTTGGTTCTTACACCTTTAGAGTTTGATTTACTACTCTTTTTAAGGCTTCACACCAAAACCACCTTAAGTAGAGGCGAACTGATTAAAGCTGTGTGGGGATATAGCTTCTTAGGAGATTCCAGAACCATCGATACACACATCAAGTCTTTGCGTAAGAAACTTGGCCCGTATCGTTGCCTCATCAAAACCGTATGGGGAAAAGGATACCATTTCGAGCTGTATGCTTAGGTTCTTCTACCGGATAAGGCATAGATTTTCAATAAGTTGAAGATCTATGCCTTATTTCTTATGGATGCCAAAATGTTTGTAAAAGACAACTTTCAAATCTGTATAAGACACCCTATGGCCTTTCTCTTCCAAAGCATCTTTGATGGGTCGTAGTTTTTCTGTTTTTAAAGCCTTTATGGTGGTTAGGATTTCCTCCTCTAAGGCAGATTGAAACAGATCTTCTAGATGCACTTCTTTGCCCATCTTATGTTCTTTCAGCAAGCGCTCTACAATGGTCCCAGGCACAACCCCTAAAATCTTGGCTAACTCTTCCACGGTTTTTCCTTCTTGATACAGATGAAAGGTGTCGAAAGCTTTCAGGGAGTCCTTGTCCTCTTCCATGGTTCTACTTTTGACATCCACAGCTCTTCCCTCTTCTGCCAAAAATCCTTGAATTTCTTGTAGGAAGTAGCCACCATACTTAGCCCCTTTCACTTTACCTACCCCTGGAACTTCCATGAACTCCTTGTTTGTTCTAGGGATCCGTCGTACGATCTCTTTCAGCTGCTCATCATGAAAAATGATGTACGGTGCCACCCCTAGATTTCTAGATAGTTCTCGTCGAAGATCTCTTAAGCGTTGAAACAACGTTTCTTGATAGGGTGTATCTTCTTTAAACAGGGCGGACATGCCCTCTTTTGTCATGAAATCCTTAGCCTGCTGGCTGGGTTGTCCATGCACCAAGGCTCCTTCTTGGATCAATTTTTCTACATTCTTTTTTATGATTTCTTGGCCCAAATAACCCAAGGCACCAAAGCTTTTCAGCTGCTTACGGCCTTGTGCTTGATCCTTCCTGCTGAGAACACCTAACAAAAGCCCTTGCACCTCTTCTAAAGAAGCTTCTCCACCTAGCTCCATGTATGCGTAGAAGAATTTTTTCTTGAATCTTAGGAAATCTATTTGTCCTGCTTTGACACAGTTGGCACAATGGCCACAGGAGGTCTTGGTGACATCAGGTGTCCCTTTAAAGTATGCTAAAATATGTGCTCTTAAACAGGATGAGGTCAACGTATAGCCATGCATCTTTTGGAGCTTTTCCTCTTCAATTTCTATGCGTTCAGGGGGAAGTTCTGAAAGGCGTAATAGTTTTCTATATCGATAATAATCCTCCTCTTTGTAGAGCAGGATACTTTCACTAGGTCCATGATCTCTCCCGGCACGTCCAGCCTCTTGATAGAAAGATTCGATGTTTTTGGGGATCCCAAGATGGAGTACATACCGCACATTGGGCTTATCTATGCCCATGCCAAATGCGCTAGTGGCCACCACCATTTGTAGTCGGTCGTATTGGAAATCCTCTTGGACTTTTTTCCTGTCTGCATCCTCCATCCCCCCATGATAGAGGCCCACCACGTAGCCTTTTTGCGCTAGATAAGCGCCCACATCCTCTGTGTCTTTTCTTCGTTGGCAATAGATGATGCCTTGCTGATCCTTTCTTTTCTCCACTTCTTGAAGAAGGGTTTCCAGGGGATTGCCCATGGGCAATCGTCCAAAGAATAGATTCTC
>DOKV01000020.1 GCA_003510765.1 Clostridiaceae bacterium
ACGATGAAGTCGGCTTCTTGATAGACTCCGTAGGCCAAAGCCATGTCTGTGGCTGTGTCACAGGCGTGTAAGGAGAGGACCACATCAATTTTTCGTGGATCTTTAAAGTCCTTTACATCCATGGCATGAAATTCCATATTGCGATACCCAAGGGTTTTCTGGATCTTCTTGGAGGTCTCAATGACTTCAGGAGAAATATCAATACCGATGAAGTGGCATTTCATGCGCTTCACTTCTGTGAGATAGTAGTTGAGCACAAAGCTCAGGTAGCTTTTGCCGCAACCCACGTCCATGATGTAGAGGGTCTCTTGCTTCTTCAATGCACTAAACTGAGCATCTAGGAGCTCCACATAGCGATCGATTTGATTGTACTTTCGGATTTTATCGTTTTTGATTTTCCCTTCTTTACTCATGATGCCGATGGCCTTGAGAAGAGGGGCGGCTTTTTCTGCTTTCACATAATACTCTCTGCGAAGTAGTGTAGAAGTAGCTTTGGGCTCCTCTTTGTTGTCATATTTCAACGTTTCGGTATGCATGGTAACGCCTTTTTGAGAGCCTTCAATGAGGAGCTTTGTACCGCGCTCTTCATAGGTCAAAACCAGGGCTTCATAATGGGCAGCCTCTTTTTTGATGTCTGCCAAAACCTCTTCAAAAGACAAGGTTTTGGTGGTGCCTTGATAGTGATAGGAGAGGATATCTTGAGAGGAGAGGGTGGCTGCTCCTTGGATGGTCTTTAGGCCAGTTTTATAGGAGATGTTCAGGCCTGTGAAAAGATCCTTGTTTTCTTGAAACCTCGTGGAGAGGCCAAGAAAAAAGAAGGAGAGTTTATCCAGGGATGTTTTATTCATGGTTTGTCACCTCATTTTCAGTTAGAAAGATGCAAAGGGGTAGACAAAAGACTCTAGGAACGATTCTTGAGAGCCTCTTCTTGGGAATTAATTTACCCAATGCTTCTATTATATTATATCCCAATGGCTTATAATAATGTATATATAATTGGGAGAAATCTCTTTTGACAATAAGAAATACGAGGTACTTCATACATGCAACAAAAGAAAATCAACAAATTTGGCGTGGTACTAATCTTCACGCTGATGTTTTTAGCCCCCTTCATTGAAAATACCAGAGGCATCTTTATTCCAATTTTTAAAGATGATTTTTCCGTGTCCAATACAGGGATTTCCTCCATGATCACCATAGTCTCTTTGGCAGGCATGGCTGTAACCTTCATAGGTGGCGCACTCATTGAGAAGCTTGGCCAAAAGAATACGGTACTTTTAGGCATTCTGCTGCTGATTGTGGGTATTCTAACCCAAGCCCTTTCAGGAAGCTTTGCTGTGTTTTTCCTAGGCTTTATCCCCATTGTGGCAGGGCTTAATATTTACAACGTGGCATCCAACACCATGGTGCCCTTGATTTTTGTGGGTTCTTCCACCCTGGCCATGAATCTATTTCATTTCATGTATGGGGCAGGATCCACAGTGTCGCAAAACGCCATTGGGGTACTTCTTGATCGGCATGTTACTTGGCGAACCATTTACTTGTTCATTGCAGCGCTATACGCCTTTGTCTTCATCGCCTTTCGCTTTGCGAAGCTACCTGATGAAGAAAAGGTGTGGGTGAAAGAAGGGGAGCCTTCTATTTTCAAGAACCCCATGCTTTATATTATTGGTGCAGCCCTAGGCTTTTATGTGTTTGCGGAGCAAGGGATGAGCCTTTGGCTCACCAACTACTTGAAAGAGGGATTTGGTTTAAGAGAGAGTGTAGGCGCCAGATACCTGGGCATCTTTTTCTTTGTTTTTGCCATCGGCAGGCTTTTGGGAGGCTTTGTGGTACAAAAGACTGGGGTCTTACGAACCGTTGTCTTTTCTCAAGTCCTTGCCCTACTGCTCCTTTCTCTAGGTATTGTCTTAGGTGTGGATTATGTGATCATCATCAGTATTTCAGGACTGTTTTTTTCCATTGTCTTTCCTTCCACCATGTCCTTGGTTTCCAAGCTCTTTAAAGAGCGTCCAGGCTTTGCCACAGGGTTCATTATGACCATGGTAGCGTTTATTTTAAACATCATGAATCTCTTCATGGGGATTCTTATGGATGTCATGGGTCCAAAGCTGGCCATCTATTTGCTGCCCATATCCATGGTCATCTCCTTAACCCTTGTGGTTTATATCAAGCTGAAGGTGGGCCATATTTTAGAACCCAAGACCACGTAAACGAACCAGAAGAAATGGAGAGGAGTAGCATATGAGAGAAACACAAAGGATTACATCAGAGGCCATTAAGGATACGGATCAAAAGGAATTTATTTTGAGAGATTTGGACCGGATCACCATAGGGCGATACAACCTTTTGGAAACGAACCATGCTCAGCGATGCGTCATGATTCGTCTACGGTTCTATAAAGAAGACCGCCTTTTGTTACGGGCTGTCCTAAAGTTTTTGGCCAGTACCTTTTTGTTCAAGGGAGATCTTTATAAGTTGAACATCTTGGTGGCCGATGAAGTGTCCACAGTACCTTTTACGGAGCTGGGGTATACCTTGGAGGGTATTTTGGTGGCCAACCGTTATGAAGGTGGCCAATTGGAAAATGAATACCTCTTTGGCACTGATGCCACAAGATTCAATCAGCTTAGAGAATTCAAACTTTTGGCATTGGAGGGGACAAGGGTGAAACTGTCTTTGGCCTCTCCAGAAAAAGCAGAAGAGTATCTCACTTACTATATGGAGAATCGAGAATTTCTCAAGCCCTTTGAGCCCCAAAGACCTCAAGACTTCTACAGTTTGGTAGGACAAAGAAAAGCTTTGGATGAAAGCTTCAAGCACTACTTAAATGGGTTGGCCATCAATTTTGGGGTGTATCTAGAGGGGAAGCTCATCGGCAAGGTGCAGCTGTCAAACCTTGTGTATGGAGGGCTTAGAAGTGCCCATCTAGGGTATGCTTTGCATCGAGACTATGAAGGGCGAGGGCTTATGAAAGAAGCCCTGGAAGTGGTGATTCAGTATGCCTTTGACGAGCTTTTACTGCATCGACTGGAAGCTTCCACCCTCCTCTATAATGAGAAATCCAAAAAGGTCTTAAAGGCCTTGGGCTTTACCTATATTGGAAGAAATGAAAAGTATCTGTACATCAATGGGCAATGGCAAGACCATGATACTTTTGCACTGATCAAGAAGTCTTAGGGAAGAAGAAGGGGAGGACGAACATGACAAAAGAAGAGAGAAGTTGGGTTTTACAAGACTTTGGAAATTCTGCGTACTCCATCACCATTACCACGGCAATTTTACCGATTTTCTTTAAAGGGGTGGCAGCCAGTCACCTGCCAGATCATATGTCCACGGCCTATTGGGGCTATGCCAACTCTTTGGCGACCCTACTCATTGCTCTGTTGGCTCCTTTGCTGGGGACCATTGCGGATTTTAAAGGGGTAAAGAAAAGGCTCTTTTCAGCCTTTACCCTCACCGCCATTCTATCTTCTGCCCTGCTGGCCACGGTGGGAGAGGGGCAGTGGGTGTATGCTTTGGTGATTTATGTCATTACGGCGGTGGCCTTCAATGGGTCCAGCATATACTATGATGCGTTTTTGACGGATGTTACCACTGATGAGCGGATGGATGATATTTCTGCCAAAGGTTTTGGCTATGGCTATCTAGGAGGTACCATTCCCTTTGTGATTTCCCTAGGGCTGATTTTATCAGCGGAATCCTTGGGGATTTCGGTAACCTTTGCCACCCAGATGGCGTTTCTCATCACCGCCCTTTGGTGGATGGTGTTCACGGTGCCCATGCTGAAAAATGTGCATCAAAAATACTACATAGAAGGGGAGCCCGCCAAGATCAAAGAGAGCTTCAAAACCCTTTGGAAGACCTTGCTGGACATTGTGAAAAACCGCATGGTACTGTACTTCATGATTGCTTACTTTTTCTACATTGATGGGGTGCATACGGTGATCACCATGGCCACGGCTTACGGCATCGATGTGGGCGTAGATGCGGATCGACTGCTGATTATTTTGGTGGCCATACAGTTGGTAGCCTTTCCCTTTGCCATCTTGTATGGGAAACTGGCCAAGGTGTTTGGGGCACGGAAAATGATCATGGTGGGGATCATCACCTATACCATCATTTCCATCTATGGCTTCTTTTTGAAAACGGAGCTGGATTTTTGGATCCTGGCCATGATGGTAGCCAGTGCACAAGGTGGTATACAGGCGCTATCTAGATCTTATTTCGGGAAGCTCATCCCTAAAAATAAATCCGCTGAGTATTTTTCCATCTTTAATATTTTTGGCAAGGTCTCCTCTATTTTCGGACCCTTGCTCATGGGCTTTGTCATTTATGTTACAGGGGAAACCCGCTATGGTATTTTGAGTCTTATTCTATTGTTTGTTTTAGGGGCGTTCTTCTTTTTAAAGATTAAAGAAGAAAAAGCGGAAGATTCCCCCTTGAATTCCTAGGGTATTCTCTATATACTTATTGAGGTATTTAACATAACCACCTGAAGAGAGAGGGGAGAAACCCGTTGATGTTCAATTGGTTTTAAATAGAGAGTCAAATCCTTGGAAAGATTCTTGTGAATATATGGAGGTAAATATGAGTTATAATGGTATTATTATTTTTGGAGAAATGGGTTCTGGAAAGGACACCTTGGCAGATTTCATCATTGAACTGGAAACCAAGACTAAAAAATATGGTTTGGGAGACATCATTCGCAACATGAAGCCCATCGTGTCCATCTCCCCTGAGTGGTCCGGCAACGAGCGTGGGTTCTTCCAATTGGTGGCGGATAAGCTTCGCGAAATTGATATGAACATTCTCAATAAGTTTGCCTTATCTAGAATGATCACAGAAAATGCAGCGCTTCATAAAGTATCTCAAGAGACCAAATGGGAAGACATCTATGAGAATCTTCGACGGGTAAATCAAGAGATCCTGCCCATGATTGTGGGGGGGCGTACAAAGGACGACTTTGACTTCTGGAAGAAGGCAGGATTCCTTATTGTAGGCATCACCGCCACCAAGGAAAATCGCTTCCATAGATTGGTGCTTCGTGATGG